>JAJTBK010000528.1 GCA_021286965.1 Comamonadaceae bacterium
GGCGGCGTTGAGCGCCAGGATGTTGGTCTGGAAGGCGATCGAGTCGATGAGCTGCGTGATCTCGCCGATGCGCGCCGAGGAGGTGCGGATCTTGTCCATGGTCTGCGCCACGCTGTCCACGGCGTCGTTGCCGGCCTGCACAACGCTGGCCGCCTCACCCGCGAGCTGCGCCGCCTGGCTGGCGGAAGCGGTGGTTTGCTGCACGCTGCCGGTGATTTGCTCCATGGCGGCGGCGGTTTGCTCCAGGTTGCTGGCCTGGCTTTCGGTGCGCGCCGACAGGTCGAGGTTGCCCTGCGCCACCTCGCTCACGGCGCTCAAGGTTTGGCCCGATTGCACGCGCGCATCGCGCACCACGGAGCGCAGGTTGACGCTGATCTGCGACAGGGCCTTTTCCATCTCGCCCAGGGCACCACGGTGGTCGGTGCGCACGTTCAGCGTCAGGTCGCAGGCGGCCATGCGGTTGGCCAGGCGCACCATGTGCTGCATGGGACGCACGGTGAGGTGGTAGGCACGCAGCGCCACGCCGCCAGTAAGTGCGGCCACGCCGATCCAGGCCAGGCTGGCGCCCCAGGTCAGCGTTTGCCCGCCGATGCTGGCAGCAGCAAAGGCCGCGCACAGCAGCAGCAGGCACAGCAGCGCCAGGCGCGCGCCCGTGCCCAGCCGCAGGGCACGCCGCAAGCGGCTGGTGAGGCCGTGGGTGTAGACATCGCCGCGCTGCAGGCGGTGCAGGCGCTGGCCCCGGGCTTTTTCGGCGCGCATGGTGGCGTACAGGCGCTCGGCGGCGTCGATTTGTTCGCGCGTGGCCTCGGTGCGTACCGACATGTAGCCCGACGGGCGGTTACCGTCCATGAGCGGGGTGACGTTGACCATGACCCAGTAGTGGTCGCCGTTCTTGCGCCGGTTCTTCACCGGCGCCGACCAGGGCTGGCCGCTGGCGATGGTGGCCCAGAGGTCGCGGTAGGCTTCCTCGGGCATGTCGGGGTGGCGCACGAGGTTGTGCGGCTGGCCCAGCAGCTCCTCGCGTGCAAAGCCGCTGACGTCGATGAACGCCGGGTTGCAGTAGGTGATGCGGCCCTGCAGGTCGGTGATGGAGACCAGGTTTTGGCCGGTGGGGAAGGGGTACTCGCGGCCGGAGACGGGAAGGTTGCTACGCATGGGGGGGCTCCTTCGGGCGTCAGGCGCTGGTGGCGGCGATGGCGGTGGTATCGAGCTCCGCCAGGCGGGTGCTGCCCAGCAAGGCGGCGATGTCCACCAGGATGAGCATCCGGCCTTCGACGTCGGCAATGGCGCGCACGTAGGCCAGGGCCGGATCGCCGGCGAACTGCGGCGCCGGGCGCAGCGCCTGCGCAGGCAGGGCGACGACGTCGGCCACAGCATCGACCACGGCGCCGAGCACGCGGCCGGCGACGTTGAGCACGATGACGACGGTGGTGTCGTCGTAGCGCAGGTCTTCGCAGCCGAGCTGCAGGCGCAGGTCGATGATGGGGACGATGACGCCGCGCAGGTTGATCACGCCCAGCACCGAGGCTGGCGCGTGCGCCAGGCGCGTGGGGGCTTCGTAGGAGCGGATTTCCTGCACGTGCAGGATGTCAACGCCGTAAACCTCCTGGCCGAGGTGGAACACCAGGAATTCTTGCGGCTGTGCCTGGCCGGATGCGGTGGCACTGGCGGCACGGGGGGAGGAGGTGGAGAGAGAGGTAGAAAATGACATGGCTGAAATATCTTTTCAGCGAATGTATCATTTTTAATGTGTTTGTATCAATTTTGCATTTTGTGTTCCGCGTTTTTGTGATTTTTACAAAATAGCCTGGTGGGCAACATGCCTCGGATCGCAGCAGACCCGGGAGGGGCTGAAGGAGAGGCTGCCACCGTTGTTCAAGCGGATAAAAGGCATCTAACGCCCGCCCCGCAAGCGCTAGCAGCTCCCAATTTGATAGTAATAAAAAAACCGCCTGGCGGCGGTTTGGGGATGGGGGCGTGGCAAGGAATCAGCAGCGCTCGGCCACCCAGCCCTGCACGCTGGCGAGCGCCTGCGGCAGCGCCGCCGCGTGGGTGCCGCCGGCCATGGCCAGGTCGGGCTTGCCGCCGCCCTTGCCGCCCACCTGCTGGGCGACGAAGTTGACCAGCTCGCCGGCCTTGAGCTTGCCGACGGCGTCGGGCGTGACGCCAGCGGCCAGCTGCACCTTGTCGCCATCGACGGCGGCGAGCACGATGGCCGCGCTCTTGAGCTTGTCCTTGAGCTTGTCCATGGTGTCGCGCAGGGTCTTGGCGTCGGCACCTTCCAGGCGTGCGGCCAGCACCTTGAGGCCCTTCACGTCCACCGCCTGGCCCAGCAGCTCGTCGCCTTGGCTCGACGCCAGCTTGCCCTTGAGCGCGGCCATTTCTTTTTCCAGCGCCTTGATCTGTTCGAGCGCGCCGCCGATGCGCGCCGTGAGTTCGGCCGCCGGCGCCTTGAGCACGCCGGCGGCCTGGGCCACGGTGGCTTCGAGCTCTTGCAGGCAGGCCAGGGCGTTCATGCCCGTGACGCCCTCGACGCGGCGGACGCCGGCGGCGACGCCGCTCTCGGCGACGATCTTGAACAGGCCGATGTCGCCGGTGCGCGCCACGTGCGTGCCGCCGCACAGCTCGCGGCTGCTGCCGATGTCGAGCACGCGCACGGTCTCGCCGTACTTCTCGCCAAACAGCATCGTGGCGCCGGTCTGCTGTGCGCTCTCGATGTCCATCACGCGCGCCTGGGTCGCCTGGTTGGCGAGGATTTCCTCGTTCACCCGGCGCTCGATCTCGCGGATCTGCGCGTCCGTCACCGGGGCGTTGTGCGTGAAGTCAAAGCGCGTGCGTTCGGCGTTCACCAAGCTGCCCTTTTGCTGCACGTGCGCGCCCAGCACTTCGCGCAGCGCCTTGTGCATCAGGTGGGTGACGGAGTGGTTGCGCATGGTGGCGGCGCGCAGCGCGGTATCGACCTCGGCCTGCACGCTGTCGCCCACGTTCAGGCTGCCCTCGGCCAGCACGCCGTGGTGGCCGTAGACGTCGGCCTTGATTTTTTGCGTGTCCTGCACGGCAAAGCGGGCCGAACCGGCGCGGATCGCGCCCTGGTCGCCCACCTGGCCGCCGCTCTCGGCGTAGAACGGCGTGCGGTCGAGCACGACGACGCCGTTTTGCCCGGCTTTCAGGGCTGCAACGCTGGTCCCGTCTGCGTAAAGCGCTACGATTTTTGCAGCATCGGCAAGCTGTTCGTAGCCGGTGAACTGGTTGCCCGCGCCCTGGTAGTCGAGCGCCTTGTCCATCTTGAACTTGCCGGCCGCGCGCGCGGTGTCCTTCTGGTGCTGCATGGCGGCGTTGAAGCCCGCTTCGTCCACGCTCACGCCGCGCTCGCGGCAGACGTCGTTGCTCAGGTCGAGCGGGAAGCCGTAGGTGTCGTGCAGCTTGAAGGCAACGTCGCCGGGCAGCATTTGGGGAGCCTGTCCTGAGCTGGTCGAAGGAGCCAGGGCGCTGTCCAAAATCTCCATGCCGTGCGCCAGGGTCTCGAAGAAGCGCTCTTCCTCCACGCGCAGCACCTCGGTGATGCGCTCTTGCTGCTCGGCCAGGCGCGGGTAGGCGGCGCCCATCTGCGCCACCAGCGGGGCGACGAGCTTGTGGAAGAACGGGGTTTTTTGCCCCAGCTTGTAGCCGTGGCGGATGGCGCGGCGCACGATGCGCCGCTGCACGTAGCCCCGGCCTTCGTTGCTGGGGATGACGCCGTCGCTGACCAAAAACGCCGTGGCGCGGATGTGGTCGGCAATCACCTTGAGCGAGGGGTGGGCCAGATCCTGGCAGCCGGTTTCGCGCGCGGCAGCGGCGATGAGGGCCGCGAACAGGTCGATCTCGTAGTTGCTGTGCACGTGCTGCAGGATCGCGGCCAGGCGCTCCAGGCCCATGCCGGTGTCCACGCAGGGCGCGGGCAGCGGGGTGACGGAGCCGTCCTCGTGCATCTCGAACTGCATGAACACGTTGTTCCAGATCTCGATGAAGCGGTCGCCATCCTCATCGGGGCTGCCCGGGGGGCCGCCGGGGATGTGGTCGCCGTGGTCGTAGAAGATTTCACTGCACGGGCCGCAGGGGCCGGTGTCGGCCATCATCCAGAAGTTGTCGCTCTTGTAGCGCGCGCCCTTGTTGTCGCCAATGCGGATCACGCGCTCGGGCGGCAGGCCGATTTCCTTGGTCCAGATGTCGTAGGCCTCGTCGTCCTCGGCGTACACCGTGGCCAGCAGGCGCTCCTTGGGCAGCTGGTAGACCTCGGTCAGCAGCTCCCACGCCCACTTGAGCGATTCGCGCTTGAAATAGTCGCCAAAGCTCCAGTTGCCCAGCATCTCGAAGAAGGTGTGGTGGCGCGCGGTGTAGCCCACGTTCTCCAGGTCGTTGTGCTTGCCGCCGGCGCGCAGGCAGGCCTGCACGCTGGCCGCGCGCACGTAAGAGCGCTTGTCCGTGCCCAGGAACACGTCCTTGAACTGCACCATGCCGCTGTTGGTGAACATCAGCGTCGGGTCGTTGCCCGGCACCAGGGGGCTCGATGCCACCACCGTGTGGCCCTTGGCGGCGAAGAAGTCCAGGAAGGTCTTGCGGATGTCCGCGACGGAAAAAGGGGTTGTGCTCATGGTCAGAGGGGGGTGGTGCGGGGCGCGCCCAGGCGGCGCCAGTCCGTGGGGACGAACCTGCGATTATAGATTTCGCCCCCGGCCAGCGCTGCCGGCGGCAGTATGCTGGCGCCTTTGCCGTTCTGGAGCCCCGCCATGCCCACACCTGCCTCGCCCCTGTCCTTGCTGCAAGACCCCGGCCTGCTGCGCACCGAGGCGCTCATTGGCGGCCAATGGCAGGCCGGCAGCACCCGCTTTGCCGTGCACGACCCGGCCACCGGCGAGCTGCTGACGCAGGTGGCCAACCTGGGCGTGCCCGAGGCGCAGGCCGCCATCGCCGCCGCCGAGGCCGCCGGCCCCGCCTGGCGCGCCCTGGGCGCCAAGGGGCGCAGCCAGCTGCTGCGGCGCTGGTTCGAGCTGCTGCTGGCGCACCAGGACGATCTGGCGCGCCTGATGACGGCCGAGCAAGGCAAGCCCCTGGCCGAGGCACGCGGCGAAGTGGCCTACGGCGCCAGCTTCGTCGAGTGGTACGCCGAGGAGGCCAAGCGCGCCAACGGCCAGACCCTGCCGGCCTGGGATGCGCACAAGCGCATCTGGGTGCTGCGCCAGCCCATCGGCGTGTGCGCGGCCATCACGCCCTGGAACTTTCCGCTGGCCATGATCACGCGCAAGGTGGCGCCGGCTCTGGCAGCGGGCTGCACCGTGGTCATAAAACCTGCCGAGCAAACCCCGCTCACCGCCCTGGCCGCCGCCGAGCTGGCGCAGCGCGCCGGCCTGCCTGCGGGCGTGCTCAACATCCTGAGCGCCGACGGCGCGCAATCGGTCGCCATCGGCCAGGCGCTGTGCGCCAGCCCGGTGGTGCGCCACCTCTCGTTCACCGGCTCGACCGAGGTCGGGCGCCTGCTGATGGCGCAGTGCGCGCCGACGGTGAAGAAGCTCGCGCTCGAACTCGGGGGCAACGCACCCTTCATCGTCTTTGACGACGCCGACCTGGACAGCGCCGTCGAAGGGGCTTTTGCCAGCAAATACCGCAACGCCGGCCAGACCTGTGTCTGCAGCAACCGTTTCTATGTGCAAAGCGGGGTGTACGACGCCTTCGTCACCCGCCTCGCCGCCCGGGTGCAGGCGGCCAGCGTGGGCAACGGCTTTGCCCCCGGGGTGCAGATCGGGCCGCTGATCGACGCCGCCGCGCTGGCCAAGGTGCAGGCGCATGTCGATGACGCCCTGGCGCAGGGCGCGCGCCTGGTGACGGGCGGGCAGCGCCTGGCCCAGCCCGGCGGCGGCGCCTTCTACGCCCCCACGGTGCTGGCCGACGCCCACGCCGCCATGCGCTGCGCGCGCGAGGAAACCTTCGGCCCGCTGGCCCCCATTTTTCGCTTTGACACCGAGGCCGAGGCTGTGGCTGCCGCCAACGCCACTGAATTCGGCCTGGCGAGCTATTTCTACAGCCGCGACATCGGGCGCATCCTGCGCGTGGGCGAGGCGCTGGAATACGGCATGGTGGGCGTCAACACCGGGCTGATCTCGTCGGAGCAGGCGCCGTTTGGCGGCGTCAAGCAGTCCGGCCTGGGGCGCGAAGGCGGGCAGGACGGCATGGACGAATACCTGGAAACGAAATACCTGTGCCTGGGCAACGTGTAGCCGGAAAACCCCCTCCAATTATCGAGACTATGGTGCAATTTTTTCGATAGCATTGACCATTGCCGCAGACATTCTCCCAACCCAGCATCTTGCCCCCGATCTCACCGCGCTCCGCCCTCACCCGACGCCTGTCCCTGTACATCTGGGGGCTGTTTCTGGTGCTGCTCCTGCTGCTGTCGGTACTGGGCTACGCCGCGCTGCAACTGAGCGCCGGCACGGTGGTGCCGCTGGTGCTGCAGAAAATGGTGCAGCTCAAGGCCGAGGCAAGCGAAAAATGGTTCGAGCAGGCCGACGACAGCGTGCGCCGCCTGCGCATCGCCCTGGTGCGGCAGCTCGACGCCAATGCCGCCAACCCCACCACGCCGGCACGCTTTGCGCACCTGTTTGCGCGCAGCGCCGATGGCCTGTGGCGCCTGCGCCCGCAGTGGGTCGATCCCGAGCACGCGCCCACGCTCTACCTGCACGCCGGCGCGCAGGGGCCCGACGCCTCGGCGCAGCTGCGCGCCGTTACCAGCTACGAACTGCTGCGCGCGCAAGGGCCGGCCCTGGTGCCGCCATTTTTCTCGGTCTACATGGACTTCGTCGAAGACGGCCTGATGGTGTACGCCCGCGACTTCGACTGGGGCGGCAACGCCGACGCCCAGGCCAGCAACGCCAACTACCCGACCATGCGCGGCGCCGACCCCGCGCACAACCCCGAGCGCAAGATTTTCTGGACGCCGGTGTACCTCGACCAGCAGGCCCACACCTGGATGGTCTCGGTCATTGCCCCGCTCGACTGGCAGGGCCGCTGGGTCGGCACCGTCGGGCATGACCTTTCGGTGCAAACCCTGATCGATGCCGTCGCCAACACCGACGACGAACCCAGCCAGCAGCTCATCATCGATGCCGACGGCCACCTCATCGCCCACCCGCAGCTGCGCCAGCGCATTGCCGCCGCCGACGGCCAGCTGCAGATTGCCAGCCTGGGCGATCCCCTGCTGCTGCAGGTGCAAGCCCTGCTGGCGCACGCCCCCGAGGGCCAGGGCGTAGGCCGCACGCCCGACGGCAGCCACTGGGTCGCCTGGGCCCGCATCAAGGGCCCAGGCTGGCACCAGGTCATGCTGCTGCCGCAGGCCCAGGTGCACCGCCTGCTGCTGCTGGGCCTGGCCATGCTCTGCGGTATCGGCATCCTCGCCCTGCTGCCCGCGCTGTGGGTGCTGCGCGCGCAGCTGCACCGGCAGGTTGCGGCGCCACTGCAGCGGCTGGCGCAGGCCGTGGACGCGCTCGGCCGTGGCAGCCACCCCAGCCCCCTGCCTGCCAGCGGCGCCGACGAGCTCGGCCACCTGGCGCAAGCCTTCAACACCCTGGCCGCCGAGCTGCAGCAACAGCGCCAGCTGCAAACCGAGCACGCCCAGGCGCTACAGGAGCAGGTGCAGGAACGCACCCAGGCCCTGGGCCGCCTGCACGAGGAGCGCACCCGGCTGCTGGCGCTGCTCGGGGCCATGGACCGGGGCATTTTGTTTGCCAGCGCGCAAGGCCAGGTGACGTACAGCAACGCCCAGTTCCTGCGCCTGTGGGGCCTGGCCAAGGATGCCCTGAGCCACACCCGCACCGAAAGCTACGTCCTCACCGCCATCACGCCGCAGCTGCTGCAAAGCGAACGCTTTACCCTGCAGCTGCAACACATCCTGGCACAACCACAAGAGAGCGGGCACATGGCCCTGGAGCTGCGCGACGGGCGCAGCCTGCTGCTCGACGCGCACCCGGTGCGCGACACGCACAGCCGCCCCATGGGCCGGCTCTGGGTGTGCGAGGACGTGACGCACAAGCGGCGCACGACCGAGCAGCTGCTGTACCTGGCCGAGCGCGACGCGCTCACCGGGTTGTACAACCGCAACCGTTTTGAACAAGTGCTCGAACGCTTCTTCGCCCCCTCCGGGCGCAACCCGCAGCCAGCCGCCCTGCTGTGCTTTGACCTTGACGATTTCAAGTACGTCAACGACACCTTCGGCCACCAGGCCGGCGACCAGCTGCTGGTACGCGTGGCCAGCAGCGTGCGCGCCGTGGTGCGTGAGGGCGACGTCCTGTGCCGCCTGGGCGGCGACGAGTTCGCCGTCTTCATGCCCTACGCCACGCTGGCCGAGGGCGAGCAGCTGGCCGCGCAGGTGCTGCAAGCCATGGCCCAGACACCGCTGCACATCGCCCGGCAAACCCTGCGCCTGGGCGGTAGCCTGGGCCTGGCGCATTGCCCGAGCGACGCCAGCGACGCCCAGGAACTGCTCGCGCACGCCGACGCCGCCATGTACCAGGCCAAGGCCAGCGGCAAGAACCGCATCAGCCGCTACCGCGCCGACCGCGACGGCTCACAGGCCATGGTGGCACGCATGGCCTGGAGCGAACGCATCACCCAGGCCCTGGAGCATGACCGCCTGCGCCTGCACTACCAGGGCGTGTACCACGCCCAGACCGGCGAGCTCGCGCACCTCGAAGCCCTCATCCGCATGGTGGACGAAGCCGACCCCGAGCACCTGATCCCGCCGGCGGAGTTCATCGGCCACGCCGAGAAGACGAACAAGATTCTGGCCATCGACCGCTGGGTCATCCGCGAGAGCGTGCGCGTGCTGGCAACGCACCCCCAGCTGCCGGCGCTGGCGATCAACATCTCGGGGCGCTCGTTCGACGACCCGGACCTGCCCGCCTACATCGCTGGCGAACTGCAAGCCCAGGGCGTACCGCCCCGGCGCCTGCTGGTGGAGCTGACCGAAACCTCGGCCATCTCCGACCTGGGCGACGCCGAACGCTTCATCGCCGCCCTGCGCCACAGCGGCTGCAGCATCTGCCTGGATGATTT
>JAJTBK010000547.1 GCA_021286965.1 Comamonadaceae bacterium
CTGCAGCCCCCAGAGCACGTGAATGGAGATGTTGGCCGTGGGGAACAGGGCGTAGATCATGAAGCGGTTGGTGGCCCAGATGGTGTCCTCTGGCCGCAGATCGAGCACCACCAGGTTGCCGATCTGGATGGCGCACTGCTCGATCTGCGCCCGCGCCTTGGGCGCGTGCTCGTTGTACAGCGCAATGCGTTCCTGCACGTCGGGCAGCTGCAAAATCTCGTCGATGCCGTGGTTGCGGCAGTACTGGATCAAATCCATCATCAGCGCATAGTTGCTGATACGGAAGTCGCGAAAACGCCCCAGGCCGGTGCGCGAATCCATGAGGTAGTTCAGCAGCACCCAGCCCTGCGGGTTGAGGATGTCCTCGCGCGAATACTGCGCCGAGTCGGCCTGATCGACGGCGGCCATCATGTCATCCGAGACGCGCGGAAACGCCGCCTTGCCGCCGTAATGCTTGTACACCACGCGCGCCGCCGAGGGCGCCTCGGGGTCGATGATGTGGTTCACGTCGCGCCGCCCGGAGTTGCGCACCGTCTCCGACTCGTGGTGGTCGAACACCAGGTGCGCGCCCGGCACATAGGGCAGGTTGGTGGTGATGTCGCGCTCGCTGATGGCGACCTTGCCGTCTTGCATGTCCTTGGGGTGGACGAAGACGATCTCGTCGATCAGCTCCAGCTCATTGAGCAGCACGGCGCACACCAGGCCGTCGAAATCGCTGCGCGTGACCAAACGGTATTTACGCTCTCCCATACGCTCTCCTGCACGTTTTTTACTGTGTCAAAAAGATTCCAGGCGGCCGACATGGTACCCGGGATGCACGGCCGCCAACAGCTCGGTTACACCCCCCAGCCAGCCCCCGCGCCCAGCAAAGTGGCCCCCCCGAGGACGGCAAAGACGGCCGCTGCCAGCGTATGCACCAGCCGCATCGGAATTTTCGCCGCCAGCCGGTCGCCGACGAACACCGCCGGCACGTCGGCGATCAGCATCCCCAGCGTGGTGCCGGCCACCACCCACAGGGGCGCAGCGTAATGGGCCGCCATGGCGATGGTGGCAATTTGCGTCTTGTCACCCATTTCGGCGAGGAAAAACGTCACCAGCGTGGCACCAAACACCCCGAGCCGGCCGGCGATCTGCGTCTCTTCCTCTTCGATTTTGTCGGGGATCAACGTCCAGACGGCCATGCCTAAAAACGACAGGCCGAGCACCCAGCGCAACACCGTCGGGCTGAGGCTGGCGGTGATCCACGCCCCCAGTGCCCCGGCCAGGCCATGGTTGACTAAAGTGGCCGCCAGAATGCCCAGGATGATGGGCAGGGGCTTCTTGAAACGCGCCGCCAGGAGGAAGGCGAGCAGCTGGGTTTTGTCACCAATTTCCGCCAGCGCAACGACGCCGGTAGAGACGAGAAAGGCTTCCATGAGAAATATCCAGGCCGGCACAAGCACGATTGACCACAGCGCCCCCGGCCAAAACGTAGGCGTCTATGGTCAAAGGTCTTGCCAAGCATGAACACCGCTGACGCCATGGCCTGCGGGCCAAGTGTGTTGACGTCAGCCCCTTCGGCGGCGAAGGGCGGCTACTCCCCAATGACGGCGCGATTCTAACGGCCCGGAAAACAACAGGCGCACCGCCAGCACCCAGGCGATGGTGGTCAGGCGATTTTTTGGCTGCCCGCCGCCCAGGCCGGCGCCAGTACCACCCGGTTGCGCCCCTGGGCCTTGGCAGCGTACATCGCCCCATCGCCACGGCGCATCAAGGCCGAGAGCGTGCCCTCCCCGTTCTCCGCCACTGCCACGCCGATGCTGACGCGCGGCAACACCACCACACCCTCGGCCAATTCGCAGCGCAGCTGCGCCACGCCGGCGCGCAGGCGCTCGGCCATCACCGTCGCCTGTTCCGGCGGGACTTGCGGCATGAGCACCGCAAATTCCTCGCCCCCCAGGCGCGCCAGGTGGTCGTTGGCGCGCACCATGCCGTGGCAGGCACTGGCCACCCGCTTGAGCACCTCGTCACCCGCCAAATGGCCATGCAGGTCATTGACCTGCTTGAAATGGTCGATATCGAGCATCAGCAAGGCCAGCGGGTAGCGGTAGCGCGCCGCACGCTCGAGCTCGGCACGTCCGACTTCCAGAAAATGTCCCCGCGTACTCACCCCCGTCAGGCCATCGCTGCGCACCTGGTGCTCCAGGGCCGCAATCAGGGCCTGGTTCTGCTCGCGCAGCACCAGGGTTTCGGTCGAACCCGCATGGATCTTCAGGCCCACGCCAAGCATGAGCGAAACGTAGAGCCCCCCAAGCGCCGCCAGCCCCCAACTCAGGGCGCCGCCACCGAGCAAGGGTGGCGCCAGCAGCGCCACCGAGGGCGCCAGCAAATCGGAAAACAGCAGATCACGGTACGGGTTGCTCATCACCGCCGTGAGCGAGATCAACCCGACATGCACCAGCATCACGAACATCAGGTTGCTGGCATCGCCGGGCCGACAGGCCCAGACGACGATGGAGGACCACAGCACCATGTGCGCGCCATGTGCCAGGGCAATGCGCCGCACCCACAGCCCCAGCTCCTCGGCCGCAGGCTGCGCACGCTGAAAGCACAGGTACACCCAGATGTAGAACGCAATCACCACGAGCTCAAGCCCGGCCCACAGCGCCGCCTGCCACATCGGTACCCAAAGCGTCAGCAACGCCGCCACCACCAGGGTCAGCGGCGCTGCCCAGTAGCGGTCGTGCAAATGATTGTCTACATAGAGTTTGAGCTGATGCAGGCGCACATCAGGCCCCAAAGACGCTGGCATGTTTCCCCTCCCCAGGCGCTCACCAAAGTACGCCACCGCGATGCGGCACCGGTGCAGGTAGGCCATGCCACAGCATCGAGCCGTCCCAAGGACGCCGGTTTTACCATGGCCGCGCAGGTCGCCGTATAGGCACCTTTTTCGCTCGGGAAAGGTCCTACCCAGAGCCGCTGGCGGACGCCACAGGGTTTTATAGATGCATCACCGCTTTGGCGGCAACAAGCGTATAAGGGTGGGTGCGATTCATAAATGCCTTGGGATCAGAATCGGGGCCGGCAAATGGCGGGGCGGTCTCAACTCTGAAGTGCAACACCGCTGGCTGATATTCAATGAATGGTAGCGCTGCTTTTTTCGTCGATGGCCGCCATGAACTTCTGAAACGCCTGATAGGGCG
>JAJTBK010000552.1 GCA_021286965.1 Comamonadaceae bacterium
TTGCAGCCATTGACGCCCCCGCGAGCCGCCAGCGCTTTGGCCCCGAATCGCGCCAGCAGCTCACCCGCCTGTGCTGGCAGCAGCGCGCGCGCATCACGCCGCGCGAACAAGACAAATACGGCCGCACCGTGGCCCAGGTCAGCTGCCAGGGCCAGGACGTGGCCAGCACCCAGGTGCGCACCGGCCTGGCCTGGGTGTACACCGCCTACGCGCAAAACGATCCGCAACTGCTGCCCCTGCAGCAGCAGGCCCGCGCCGCCCGCCGGGGCCTGTGGGCCCAGCCGCGCCCACTGCCACCGTGGAGCTACCGCCAGCGCTACGGCCACTCGAATCGCTCTTCAATTCATAGCTATCCACGCTGATTCCAACAGCGCTAGAGGCTGATTTACCCCTCTGCCACCAGCCCCCAGGCACGCGCCAGCGCCTGCTGCGCCGGCGGCGCCAGCACGCCCAGGCGCCAGACGCCGGGCAGGCCGAACGAGGTGCAGTCGCGCAGCTTGATGCCCTGGGTGCGCAGGCGCTGCAGCGCGCGCGCACCGGCTGCGCCATCAAGGCCGGGGCGCACACAAAAATAGTTCGCCAGGCTGTCGGCGTGCACCTGCCAGCCCAGCGCCGTGCACAGCGCCAGCTGCTGCGCCTTCCAGGCGCGCAGCAGCGGCAGCGACTGCGCCAGCCAATCCTGCACCGGTGGCTGCACCCAGGCCGTGAGCAGCGCCACACCGTCCGCCCCCAGGGGCCAGGAAGGCGCCAGCGCCTGCAGCTGCGCCGCCTGCGCCTCGCCCCCTTGCGGGGCGATGGCGTAGGCGGCGCGCAGCCCGGTCAGGCCCAGGGCCTTGTTGGGCGTCCACAGCTGCCAGGCATCGGCCGCCAGAGCCGAGGCCGCGCCCTGCAGGCGCAGCGGGGCGTAGGCGCAGTCGAGCACGCGCAGCGCCCCGGCGGGCGCCGCCTGCTGCGCCCAGGCGGCCAGGGCCGGGTCGTCATCGCCCAGCGGGCTGGCCGGGGCGCAGGCCCAGTGCAGGGCCAGCGCCTGGGCACCGGGCTGCAGGCCCCACAGCTGCGCCGCGCGGGCGTAGTCGCCATAGCCGTGCGCCGGCAGCTGCACGTGGCGCAGGCCGCTGCGTGCGGCGTGGGCGCTGATGCGGTGGATGAATTCACTGGCGCTGGCAGCGGGCACGATGCGCGCCGGCGCCACGCCGTGCCACTGCGCCAGCGCAGCGCGCAGCGCGGTGTAGGCCGGGTCGGGGTAGCGGCTGCAGTCGGCTGCGCGCACGGCGGCGAGCGCGGGCGGACAGGGGCCGCAGGCGTTGGCGTTGGTGGAAAAGTCGTGCAGCGGCACGCCCAGGGCGTCCGGGCCGCCGTGCACAGGGGGTGTCAGGGCAGTATCCACGTTATGAAAATAATAGCTGCTGGCGTAAGCCCAGCAAGGATTAGCACGGTATTCGATGCCAATTTGAGGGCGCGCCGGGTGTCCAGGGCGCTGGGCGCGCGTGCGCCGGCGTTGAGGGCGTACACCCCGGGCTTGGCCAGCTGCAGGCCCAGCAGCAGGGCCATGGCCGCCATCGGCCAACCGCTGTTGGGCGAAGGCGTTTGCCGCGCCTGCCGCGCCAGACCCTGCGGCCAGCGCTGGGCGGCGGCGGCCAGCAGCAGCGCCGTCAGGCGCGCGGGCAGCCAGGAGAGCGCATCGTCGGCGCGCGCGGCCCATTTGCCGGCCCACTGCCAGTAGCGCCCGCCGCGCATTCCGGGGTAGCCCCACATGGCGTCGGCGGTGTTGGCAAAGCGGTACAGCGCCGCCCCCGGCAGGCCGAGCAGGGCAAACCACAGCAGCGGCGCGACCACGGAGTCGCTCAGGTTTTCGGCCAGGGTTTCGATGGCGGCCTCGCGCACCTGCTGCGCGCTCAGGGCGCTGGTGTCGCGGCTGACGAGCCAGGACAGGCGCTCGCGCCCGGCGGGCAGCGACTGCGCCAGCGCCCGCTCCACCGCCTGTACCTCGTCGTGCAACATGCGCCAGGCCAGCAGCGGCTTGAGCAGCAGCGCCAGCACCGGCGCCACCAGCCAGGGCGGCAGCAGCGCCCAGGTGGCCCATTGCAGCGCTGCCGCCACTATCAAAACAATAGCTGCTAGCGCGCACCAGGAAAGCGCTGCAAGCCAAAAAGCCTTGTAATCCTGGGCCGTGGGCTGGGCCGGCCCCAGGCGTGCGCCGCAGGCGCCCAGGGCGCGCCCCATCCACACCACGGGGTGGCAGGCAGCGGGCGGCTCGCCCCAGAGGCGGTCGATGAGCAGCGCCAGCAGCAAGGCGGCGGCCAGCACCAGGGCCGTGCTCATGCCGCCGGTGCGGCGCTGGCGCCGGGCAGCCAGTCGGCGCCCTGGCCCCAGCCTTCGTCGAACACCACGGCCGACAGCGGCGCGCGCTGCGCCCAGCGCTCTTGCTGCAGCATGGGCGCTTCATAGAAGCCGTGCACCGGCCCCAGGCACAGCAGGGCCACGGTGCGCGCGCCCGGCGGCAGGCCGAGCAGGGTGCCGACCTCCGCCGGGTCAAAAATCGACACCCAGCCCAGGCCCAGGCCCTCGGCGCGCGCGGCCAGCCACAGGTTCTGGATGGCGCAGGCGACCGAGGCCAGGTCCATCTCCGGCAGCGTGCGCCGGCCAAACACGTGGGCCTCGCGGCCATCGGCCAGGGCGACGGCAAAGACCTCGGCGGCGTCGAGCAGGCCCTCGACCTTGAGCTGCAAGAAGCGCTCGCCCTGCGCCCCCAGGGCGGCGGCGGTGCGTGCACGCTCGGCCAGCACCAGGGCGTGCAGCTGCTGGCGCCGCTCGGCGCTGCGCACGCGGATGAAGCGCCAGGGCTGCATGAAGCCGACGCTGGGCGCATGGTGCGCCGCCGTCAGCAGGCGCGCGAGCACCTCGGGCGCGACACTGCCGCCGGCGAAGTGGCGCATGTCGCGGCGCTCGTCGATGGCGCGGTAGACGGCGGCGCGCTCGGCGGCGCTGTAGGGTTCGGCGGTAACGGTGGGGGTGGTGGGGGCGGTGTTCATACCAAAGACTCCTGCGGCCAGGCGCCTTCGAGCGCCAGCAATGCCTGCTTGCGCGCCAGGCCACCGCCGTAGCCCGTCAGGCGGCCATTGCTGCCGATGACGCGGTGGCAGGGCACGATGATGCTGATCTTGTTGGCGCCATTGGCCGCCGCCACGGCACGCGTCGCCGTCGGCTGGCCGATATGCGCCGCCTCCTGCGCGTAGCTCCAGGTCTGGCCAAAGGCAACCTGCAGCAGGGCCTGCCACACGCGCTGCTGGAACGGCGTGCCCACCAGGTCCAGCGGCACATCAAAATCGCGCCGCTGGCGCGCGAAGTACTGCGCGATTTGGCTGCGCGTCTGTGCCAGCAGGGCGCTGTCGCCCGCCTGCGCCAGGCAGGCGTGGGCCACCTCGACTTGGACCAGTTCGCGCTCCACGCCGGCCTGGCCGACGAATTCGAGCAGGCACAGGCCGTGTTCGCTGGCCACCGCCAGCATGTCGCCCAGGGGCGTGGGGAAAACGCAGGAATGCAAGGTCATACGCGATTGTCGCCGCGTACCGGGTATTTGCGCACCGGCCGCAGCACGCGCCAGGCAAGCACGCAGGAGGTCAGGCACAGCGCTAGGCCCCAAAGCGACAGGCCGACGACCCGCGTGCTGTGCAGCAGTGGCGCCACTGTGGCGGCGGTAGTAAAAATCATCGCAGGACTCCAGGCGTGCCCGCACGGACGCAGGCCGCCCCCCCCCCCGGGGGGGCTGCTGCAGACGCCAAACGGTTTCATCGACAAGAGGCCGAAAAATATCCTGGTGAGCGTGCAGCCCCCGGCGGCCCAACCCAGGATGTGGGGCCAGCGCCACGCCCAGCCATGTGTGCAGCCAGACAAGGGGTTTTTTCATTCTGTCCATGGCGCTAAAAGCGCGCCCGTGCCGTCAGCAGGAACGCGCGCGGCGTGCCCAGCAGCCAGCGCTGGTTGGCGCTGCCCGAGAGCACGTAGTCGCGGTCGGTCAGGTTCTTCAGCGCCAGGTTGAAGGTGAGCGCCTGCGAGTACTGGTACGACAGGTCCGCATCCCACAGCAGGTAGGACGGCAGTTGCGCCGTGTTCGCGGTGTTGCCCTGGCGCGCACCGACGTAGCGCGCGCCCAGGCCCGCCTGCCACTGCGGCAGGAAACGGTACGCCGCCCAGACGTTGGCCGTGCGCTCGGGCACGCCGCTGACGGTGTTGCCGCTGCGCGAGACCCGCTGGCCGCCGACCAGCTCCTGGTAGTCGTCGTAGCGCGCGCGCAGCAAGGCGGCATTGGCGTCGAGCGTGAAGCCGCGCACGGGCTCGGCGGCAAAGGCCAGCTCGATACCGGTGGAAGATTGCTGGCCAATCTGCTGGGTGATGGCCGGGTTGGTGGCGTCGCGCGAGAGCAGGTTGCGCTTTTCGATGCGGTACAGCGCCACCGACCATTCGCCGCGCAGCGCCGCCAGCGCGCCCTTGGCGCCGACTTCGAGCTGGCGCGCCCGGGTCAGGTCAAAGGCCGTGCCGCCGCCGGGCAGGCTGAGCGCGCCCGACAGCGGATCGGTGCCGCTGGCCCACTGGCCGTAGAGCGAGACATCGGCCGTGGCCGCCCACACCAGGCCCAGGCGGCCGGTGGTGGGGGTGTAGGTCTTGCCCAGGTTCCCGTTTTTCAGCAGGTCGGTGTTGTCGAGCACGATGCGGTCGCTGCGCAGGCCGGCGACGAGCTTCCAGTCGCGCCCCAGATCCAGGGCGTTTTCGGCAAACAGCGCCGTGGTGTCGAGCGTGGCATCGCGCGTGGCGCGGGTGGCCACCGGGCTTTGGAACCAGCCAGGGGTGAACTGGTAGGGATCGACGCTGCTGGCGCCGCCATAAGGCGTATTGCTGCTGTTGATGAAGCGCGTACGGTACCAGTCCAGGCCCACCACCAAACGGTTCTTCAGGCCGGCGATCTGGCCGTCGAAGCGGGCGTCGAAGCGGTTGCCGTCTTGCTCCTGGTCGTGCAGGATTTCCAGGTAGTCGCTGCGCAGCACCTGCGTGCCCTGGGCGTTGAAGCTGTACGCCTCGGCGTTGCGCCAGTGGCGCTGGCTTTGCAGGTGGTAGGTTTCGTTGCGCAGCTGCACTCCGCTGGCGGCCTGGTAGTCGATTTGCAGGCGCGTGAGGCGGTCGTCGTAGTACACCCGCGCGTCGCCAACGTTGAAGTTGCTGCGCCGCAGGCGCTCGTCGAGCACGCCATTGCGCAGCGGCGTGCCGAAGTAGCGCGCGTCGTCGTTCATGCCGCCGTCGAGCGACAGCGTCACCTGCAAGTCCGGGCTGGCGCGCAGCGCCAGCGCCAGGGCGTAGTTGCGCCGCTGCACGTCGGTCATGGGGCGGTAGCCTTCGCTGGCCTCGGTGTCGAGGTAGAGCGAATACGCCAGGCGGTCATTGATCGGCCCGCGCAGGCCGATACCGGCCTGCCACTGGCCCCAGGAGCCGGCAGCGAGCATTGCCTCGCGCTCGCTGCCCTGCCACTGCGGGCGCTTGGTAACGTAATTGACGGCGGCGCCAATGCTGCCGTCGCCATACAGCACCGAGGCCGGGCCGCGCAGCACCTGCACCTCTTGCAGCGGCCAGGTGGAGAACGGAAAGCTGATGGTGCCCGCCGCCACCACCAGGCGCGTGCCATCGATCATCTGCGCCACCGAGTTGTGGCCGGCAAAGCCGCGCGCCACCAGGGCCGTGCCGCCGTTGCCGGGCGCCGGTGCCTCGCTGATGCCGGGCATCCGCGTGGCCACGTCCTGCGCCCGCGTCAGGCTGCGCTCGGCGATGTCGTCGGCCCCCAGGCGGCTCACGCTCGCGGGCGTCTCGCGCGCCGTCAGGCCCAGGCGCGAGCCGGTGGCGTTTTCTTGCGCCAGGCCCAGGCTGCTGCCGGGCGCGGGGGCGGCGCTGGCGCGCACCTGCACCTCGGCCAAGGCGGCGGCCTCTGGCGCCGCAGGCGGGTGGGCCTGGGCGTAGGCCGCCGGGCCCAGGGCGAGCAGCGCGGCCAGCGCCAGCGGCGCTAAACGAAACGTCATGGTTTTCCCCTCCAATTAAAAAAATTCGGGCTCGCCCACCAGGGGCTGGCGGTACTGCGCCCCCCAGCGCTCGGCCCAGGCAGCGCAGTGGCCGGCGGGGCGCAGCGGGTCGTCAAAATCGACCAGCACCCGCTGCTGCGGCATGCGCGGCGCGGGCGGCTGGGCGCTGCTGCGGCCATCGGTCAGCAGCCACAGCCAGCTCTCCTGGCCCCGGCGCGCAGCCTGGGCGCACAGCTGTTCGGCCTGCGCCAGCACAGCCACCAGCGGCGTGCCGCCGCCGCCGCCCAAGGGCCGCACCCGCGCCACGCCCGAAGCGCGCGCCGGGCCGGGCCCGAGCAGCAGCTGCACGCCCTGGCCGCCAAAGGCCAGCAGCGCCACCGCGTCGCCCCGGCGCGCAGCCTGGGCGATGAGCGCGGCGGCGTAGCCCTTGGCCTGGCCCAGGCGCGCGCGCTGGTGCATGGAGCCCGAGCTGTCGAGCGCAATCACATGCAAGAGCGGCGCGCGCAGCGGCACGCGGCGCCAGCGCAGGTGCGCGGCCTGCAGCGGCGCAGCCGCCTTGGCCTGCAGAGTGCGCGGCCAATCGAGCTGCGCGCCAGGGCCGGCGCTGCACTGCGCCAGCGCCAGGCCGGGGCGCGGCAGGCCGGGACGGTTGCGAGGGGTAGGCCACCGCCAGGGCGCCGG
>JAJTBK010000558.1 GCA_021286965.1 Comamonadaceae bacterium
CATGTCGGTTTCGTACACCCGGTCGAGGTGGATCGGGCTGCCGGCCTGCTTGAGGATCAAATCCGTCAACCGCCCAAGGTAGGCCCCGGGCGCATAGCCAAGGTAGGGCAGCGGTGCGCTGGCCACCCCCGGCAGGCGAAACAACGGCTGGCCGCTGGCATCGGGCTTGGCGTAGGGCGACAGCGCCTCCTCACCCAGGCTGACCATTTCGTAGCGCTCGGGGTCGAGCTGGATGGGCTGCGAGGGGTGGTGGTAGGCGATCAGCAGATCGCAGCCGCCTTCGACCAGGCGCATCACCGCATCGTGCACGTTGAGCGCGATCAGGCGGCTTTTGAAGGGCCCGAACTGCTCGTGCAGCTGCGACACCCAGGCCGGGAAAAAGGTAAAGGCCAGGGTGTGCGGCACGGCAAACGAGACCAGCTCCTTGCCCGCGCTGGTGTGCGCGCGCAGCATAGCGCGGGTGTTGTGCAGGCCCTGCAGCATCTCCAGCGCCTGGTCGTACAGCGTCTTGCCGGCCGGCGTCAGGCGCGTGGGGTAGGAGCTGCGATCGACCAGATCCGTACCCGCCCAGGCTTCAAGGGCCTGGATGCGGCGCGAAAAGGCCGGCTGTGTGACGTGGCGCAGCTGCGCCGAGCGGCTAAAGCTGCGCGTCTCGGCCAGGCTGACGAAATCTTCTAACCATTTGGTTTCCATGGCGCGGCATTATCCGCCTGCGCGCGGGCGCCGGCGGGTGCCACGTTCAGGGCCGTTCGCCGCGCGCCAGGCGCTGCTCGATGTCGTCGAGCAGCGGCGGCAGGTCGGCCACGGTGTCGATGACGAAATGCGCCCCGGCACGGCGAAACATTGCCCCCACGCGCTCGCGCACGGCGCCACGGGTGCGCTCGTCCGCCTGGTGGTATTCCTCCAGCGTCCAGCCCGCCGGACTGCCCGAGAGCGCCAGGCCCACGGTCCACATGCCGGCGTTGCGCCCTTCGTCGATGCCCGGCAGCGTGTCGTCCACCTTGATGCAATGCGACACCGCCCCAATGCGCATTTGGCGCACGCAATCGAGCGCCATCCACGGGCCCGGGCGGGCCCCGGCCTCCAGGTCATCGGCGCAGACGGTGCAATCGGGCTGGTAGCCCTGCTCGGCAGCGAGCACCATCAGGCGCTGCATGACCTGGCGCGGGTAACCCGTGGTCGAGCCGATTTTCAAGCCCCGCTGGCGCAGCGCCTGGACGCACGCCAGGGCCCCCGGAATCAGGCGGCTGTGCAGCCCGACGCGCTCGACCTGCAGCGGCAAAAAGGTTTCATAGATGTGCCGAACCTCGGTCTCCTGCATCGCATGGCCGAAGCGGGCACGCCAGGCGGCGTCCAGCGCCGGCTCGCGCCCCAGCGCCTCGATGTGCTGCCACTTGCCCAGGCCCATGGGCGCACGCGCCTGCTCCAGGGTGATGTCAAAGTCGTAGGCGTCCTTGAAGGCATCGACAAAAATCTGCGTCGGCGCGAACGAACCGAAATCGACGATGGTGCCAGCCCAGTCAAAAATGACGGCTTCGAGAAGGTGTTGCATAGATTGCTCCTGTGGGATCAAGCGGCGCAGGCGCCGGGCAGCAGGCCCAGTTGCCGCAGCGTGGCGCCGATGGCATGGACCACTTGGTCCACGTCCTCGGGGGTGATGGCACCGATACAGCCGACGCGGAAGGTCTCCACCTGCGTCAACTTGCCGGGGTAGAGGATGAAGCCGCGCTGGCGCACGCCTTCGTAGAACGCCGGAAAACTCCACTGCGGGTGCGCCGGCGCATGGAAGGTGACGATGATCGGCGACTGCAGCGCCGCATCGAGCAGCGGCCGCAGCCCCAGGGCTTGCAGGCCCTGCACGAGGCGCTCGCGGTTGGCGGCATAGCGCGCGCCCCGGGCCGGCTGGCCGCCCTCGGCCTGATACTGCTGCAGCGCCTCGACCAGGGCGGCAACGACGTGGGTCGGCGGCGTGAAGCGCCACTGGGTGGTTTTCTCCATGTACTGCCACTGCGCGTGCAGATCCAGGGCCAGGGAATGGCATTGCCCGGCACTGGCCTGCAGTGCCTCGCGCCGCGCCAGCACGAAGCCCATGCCGGGCACGCCCTCCAGGCATTTGCCCGAGGCGGCGATGAGGGCCTCGAACGGCGTCGCGCGCACATCGATCGGCAGGGCGCCAAAGGAGCTCATGGCGTCCACGATCAGCGCGCGCCCCTGGGCCGCGACGACGGCGGCAATCTCCTGCAGGGGGTTGACGATCCCGGTGCCGGTCTCGCAGTGCACCAGGGCAACGTGGGTGATGGCCGGGTCCGCCTGCAGGGCAGCGCCGATGGCGGCTGCATCCATGGCCTGGCCTTCGGCAAAAGGCAGGTGCACGACGGCACGGTCGAGTACCTGCAGGATGTGCAGTATCCGCGCGCAATAGGCGCCGTTGTCGGGCACCAGCACCTTGCCGCTGCGCGGCACCAGGGTGCCCAGCGCGGCCTCGACGGCAAAGGTGCCGCTGCCCTGCAGGGGCACGCAGACGTGCGACGGTGCACCGTGCACGATGTCCAGCAACTGGCGGCACAGCTGACCGGTCATGCGGTTGAAGGCAGCATCCCAACTGCCCCAGTCGTGCAGCATGGCCTGCTTGGTGCGCAGCGACGTCGTCAGCGGGCCGGGGGTCAGCAGCAAGGGGTCTCGGTCAATCAGGGGCATGGTTTTGCATCGCTTGAAGAAAAGGAAAACGAATCACGGCCGGCCCTGGCGCCAAGCCCGCTGGCGGCGCAGGAGCCAGCGCCCGAGCAGGGCGTGCAGCAGGCTGAACGCCGCCGTCGTGGCCATGACCAGCGTCGCCATGGCGGCGGCGGGGCCGAGTTCACCGGCCTCGTCCAGATTCAGGATGGCGACCGAGGCCGGCAAGGTCTGCGGGGCATAGAGGAACACCACGGCAGAGACGGTGGTCATGGCGTTGATGAACAGGTAGCGCGAAATTTCAAGAATCGCCGGCAGGCACAGCGGCAGCGTGACGCGCCAGAAGGTGACGATGCGGGCCACTTTGAGCGACACCGACACCGCCTCGAACTCACGATCGAGGCTCTTGAGCGCCGTCAGGGCCGTGAGGTGGCACGCCGTGTAGTAATGCACGACGTTGACGATCACCAGCAGCAGCAGCGTCTTGTACAGCCCCCCCAGGGGATGGCCCGGCTGGTTGAAAAACAGGATGTAGCCAATGCCCAGCACCAGCCCCGGCACCCCCATGGGCAGGGTTGCCAACGCCTGCACCGTGCGGTGCAAGGCGCTGTGGCGCAGGCCGGTTTTTTCCAGCAGATAGGCCGTGACGAAGATGAAGGGCGTACCCACCAGCGCCGTCCAGGCGGCCAGGCGCAGGCTGTTGAGGTAGGCATCGAGCAACCCGGCGTCGGCCAGGCCAGCGCTGTAGTGGCGCACGGTCCATGTCAGGTTGTACGGCCAGAAGGCGATGACCGAGGTGTAGGCGGCCATGCCGACGATGGCCAACATGCACAGCGCCACCAGCGCCGTGAACAGCAGCAACGGCAGGTCGCGCCGCCAGTCGGGGCGGGCCACGTAGGGCACGGCCCGCGCCGTCAGGCTGGCCTGCTGGCGCTGCTGCACCTGCCGCTGCACCGCCAGCGACAGCAGCACCGGCAGCAGCAGCACCAGGGCCACGACCGCACCCCGGCCGAAGTTCTGCAGCCCCACGGCCTGCACGTACAACTCCACCGCCAGCACCTTGAACTGGCCACCAATCACCTTCGGAATGCCGAATTCGCTCACCGAGGCGGCAAAAACCACCAGCGCGGCACTCACCAAACCGTAGCGGGCGCCGGGCAGCGTCACGGTGGTGAACCGGCGCCAACGGCTGGCACCCAGCGCCTGGGCGGCCTCGTGCAAACGCGCATCGGACAGCGCCAGCGCCACCATCAGAATCATCAGCGCATGGGGAAAGGTGGCGAACACGGTCGCCAGAACGATTCCCAGCGGGCCATAGACGCTGCTCTCGCCGAGCAACGACTTGAGCACGCCCTGGGTGCCAAACCACTGGATGAACGCCAGCGCCCCCACCAGCGATGGCCCCAGCAGCGGCGTCAGCCCGAGCAGGCGCCACAGCCCCGGCCACGGCAGGCAGGCCCGCTGCAGGGCGTAGGCGTAGACGAAGGCCAGCGGTACGACGATGGCCGTCACCAGCGCGGCCACCCACAGCGTATTCCAGGCGGCCGTGGCCGTGCCTGGGGCCAGGACAAAGGCGCGAAACTGCTGCAGGCTCCAGCTGCCGTCGGCAGCGCGCAGGCTGTGCACCAGCAGCGTGGCCAACGGCAGCAGCAGGAACAGCACCAGCGCCAGCGCCGCCAGCAGCAACACGAGGCCGCTGTGCACACGAACCCGGTGGAGGCGGCGCCCCGAGGCCCAGGGCCCGGCCAGATCGACGGTCGTCATGCCAGCTCCTGCATCGGCATCAGCTGCTCCGGAGGAATGCCGATGCGCAAGGTTTGCCCCGGAACGATGGGCCGCCCGGCCAGATAGTTGCTGGCGAACTGCGCCACCAGCGGCGCCAGCCCACCGGCCACCGGCGACAGGGTGACGAGGGAAAACGGCCCCAGGAACTCGCACTTGTCGGTGTGCGCATAGAAGCTGTTCTCCGCCGGCGCGATGCCGTCGTGCAGCCGGATGTCCTCGAAACGGACGTTGAAGCGGTACCGGCGCCCGGGCTGCAGGCGCGCCAGGCTGCGCAGCCGCAGTGCGCCATGGAGCACGTGGTGCTCATCGACCGCCAGGGCATCGATCGGATTGCTGCGGCCGATGAAGGCAGCGACGAAAGCGTTCTCCGGCTGGTGGTAGATGTGCTGCGGCGTGCCCACCTGCTGGATGCGCCCGGCCTGCATCACCACCACCCGGTCGGCCATGGACAGCGCCTCTTCCTGGTCGTGCGTGACCATGATGGTGGTCACGCCCAGGGCCTGCTGCAGGCGGCGGATCTCGCCGCGCAGCCGCACGCGCTCGATGGCGTCGAGCGCCGACAACGGCTCATCGAGCAGCAGCAGATCGGGCCGGTTCGCCAGCGCCCGCGCCAGGGCCACGCGCTGCTGCTGCCCGCCCGAGAGCTGGGCCGGGTACTTCTCCTCGGTGCCCGGCAACCCAACCAGGGTCAGCATGTCATCGACCCGCTGGCGGTGCTGCGCGCGCCCGGCGCGCCAGCCGTTGAGCCCGTAGGCGACGTTCTGCCCGACGTTGAGGTTGGGAAACAGCGCGTACGACTGGAACACGATGCCAAAGTCGCGCGCCGCCGCCGGCCAGCGCGAGATGTCGCGGCCGGCGTGCAAAATGCGGCCGCTGTCCTGCGGCTCCAGCCCCGCAATCGCGCGCAGCAAGGTGGTCTTGCCGCAGCCCGAGGGCCCGAGGAGCACCAGGAATTCCCCACGCTCAGCGCTCAGACAAGCCTCCTGCAGCGCCACGAAGGCACCAAAGCGCTTGCTGACCTTGTCAATTTCCAGAT
>JAJTBK010000038.1 GCA_021286965.1 Comamonadaceae bacterium
GGTACTGGCGCGAGATCGACACCACCAGGCGCAGGTGCGACATCACCAGGCGCCCGGCGGCGTCCAGGTCGTTGTGTTCTTTGAGGCGGCGCGCGTAGTCTTGCTCCTCCTCGGGGGTGAGCAGCGGCAGGCGGTTGACGGCGGAGATGTAGGCGTCGAGATTGCCCAGCGCAGGCACCAGCGCCCAGGGGTTGGCGGGCGTGAGGGCCATGCTGGCGTTGCGGGTGGCAAGGGTCATGGTGGCAGTCCTTTTCTCGTCTCAGCGGGCATGTTAGCACTCTCTTGGAGGGAGTGCTAAAGCCAAAGTTCCGCAGTATCAGCGACAGGGATATTGGGCCTAAAATCAAGCGCTAACGCTTGTCTGTAAAGCGTCAATAGCTATCAAATTAATAGTATGCATCACCTGTCCGAAATCCCTGGCCTGCCGTGGCTGAGTGTCGTCAGCACCACCGTGGGCGATGCCGACAGCGCGCAGCGCCTGGCGCAGGTGTTGCTGGCGGCGCGGCTCGCGGCCTGTGTGCAGGTCGAGCCGGTGCATTCGCACTACCGTTGGCAGGGCGCGCTGCAGGCCGACGCCGAATGGCGCCTGCTGTGCAAGACGCTGCCGGCCGCCGTGCCGGCGCTGCTGGCCTGCCTGCAGGCCGAGCACCCCTACGCCCTGCCGCAGCTGTTGGTGCAGCCGCAGCAGGCCAGCGTGGCCTACGCCGACTGGGTGCGCCAGGAGGTGGCGCTGCCCTGAGCGGGGTCATTGGCGGCCGGTGCTGGCCGTGGGCGTGCCGTTGTGTGCTTGCACCAGGGCCTCGAATTCGGCCAGCGGCATGGGGCGGCCAAAGAGGTAGCCCTGGAAATGGCGGCAGCCGTGGGCCTGCAGCAGCTGGTGGTGGGCCTCGGTTTCCACGCCTTCGGCGACCACGGTCAGGCCCAGCTCTTGCGCCAGGGTGATGATGCTGCGCGCGATGGCCACGTCTTTATGGTCGTGCAACATGCCGCGCACAAAGCCCTGGTCGATTTTGACCTGCGTCAGGGGCAGGCGCTTGAGGTAGCCCAGGCTGGAGTAGCCGGTACCAAAGTCGTCGAGTGACAGCTGCAGCCCCAGGCTGCGCAGCGCCTGCATCAGGGTGCTGACTTCGTCCACGTCCTGCAGCAGCAGGCTTTCGGTCAGCTCCAGGGTGATGCAGCGCGCCTGCGCACCGCTGCGCTGCAGCAGCTCGTGCAGGTCGGCGACGAAGTCGGTGTGGCGAAACTGGCGTGCACTCACGTTCACCGAAAGGTGCAGCAGCGCCAGCCGGGGCTGCTGGCGCCAGCGTGCCTGCTGCGCCAGCGCCTGCTGCAGCACCCATTCGCCCAGGGCCAGGATCTGCCCGGTCTCCTCGGCCAGGGGGATGAACAGGCCGGGGGCGATCATGCCGCGCTCGGGGTGTTGCCAGCGCAGCAGCACCTCGGCGCCGGTGATCTGGCCATCGGCGTCCACCTGTGGCTGGTAGTACAGGCGCAGCTCCTGCTCGCGCAGGGCCTTGTGCAGCTCGGTGATGAGTTGCTGGCGCTGGTGGGCGGCGGCCTGCATCACCGGGTCGAAGAAGTGCAGCTGGTTGCGCCCGGCCTCCTTGGCGCGGTACATGGCCAGGTCGGCCTGCTGCAACAGCGCCTGTGCGTCGCCGGACTGCGGGCCGAACAGGGTGGCCCCCATGCTGGCGCTGGGGTGCTGCTCCTGGCCGTCGATCTGGCAGGGCTGGCGCAGTGCCTGCAGGATGCGTTCGCCGAGCACGCGCGTCTGCGCCGCGCTCTCGAGCGGCGTCGTCGCCAGGGCGGCGAGCAGGACGACGAACTCGTCGCCGCCGATGCGCGCCACGGTGTCCTGCTCACGTACGCAGGCCTGCAGGCGCTGCGCCAGCAGCGCCAGCAGCTGGTCGCCGGCGGCGTGGCCCTGGCTGTCGTTGAGGGTTTTGAAATGGTCGATGTCCAGGCACAGCAGCGCCCCGCCCAGGCCGCTGCGCACGCTCGCCGCCAGTGCCTGCTGCAGGCGGTCGGCCAGCAGGCGGCGGTTGGGGAGCTGCGTCAGCGGGTCGTAGAGGGCCAGAAAGCGCGCCTGTTCCTCGGCCGCCTTGCGCGCCGAGAGGTCGATGTCGAGGCAGAACATCTCCGCCTCCTGCCCCGGCAGCGGCAGGTAGGCGTGGCTGGAGAACACGTCCACCGCATGGCCATCCTTGTGCTGTAGGCGCAGCTCGCCGGCGGGGATCGGCACGCCGGTGCGGAACATGTCCTCGATCGCCTGGCGCACGCCGGCGTGCATCGGCGCCGGGACGATGAGCTCCAGCAGGTTGCGGCCCAGGGCCTCGGCGGCGCTGTAGCCGTAGAGGTGCTCGGAGGCTTTGTTCCAGTAGATCGTCGTGCCGTCGGCGCGGTAGCCCTGCACCGAGATCGCCGGCAGATCGTGCAGCAGGGTGTGCAGGCGCCGCTGCGACGCCGTCAGATCGGCCTCGGTGCGCTGGCGTTGCTGCAAATCCTGTAGCAACCAGCCCAGAAAGGCCGTGGCCAGGCCGAAGACGAGCACGAAGGGCCAGGCCAGCAGCTGGTTGAAGCGCGCCACCGTCTCGGGCGCCTCCCACTGCAGCAGCCCGGCCACCGCCAGGTGCAGCAGCAGGCCAAACAGCAGCAGCGCCAGCGGCCCGGTGCCCAGGCGCCAGCGCGGCTGCAGCCAGCGGTAGAGCAGGCCGAGGCCGCTGCTGGCGGCAATCACCAGCAGGCCGATGACGACGCCGCTGCCGCCGAGCCACCAGCGCAGCACGGCGGCCAGGCTGGCTGCAAGCAGGGCCACCCCGGGGCCGCAGACCAGTGCCGCCATGCTCAGCACCACCGACCGCGCATCGACGAACACCCCCGGCGCGACGTGCGCCGGCGCCCACATGCCTATGGCGCAGATGCCGCCGAACAACAGGCCGCTGGCGAGCATGAGCAGGCGCGGGCGTTGTTGGCACAGACGCAGCAGCACGCCGTACAAAAAGCACAGCGCAAGCAGCAGGGCAAGACCTTGGAGCAGTTCCAGCAGCATGGCATGGCAGGGCAGGGAGGGGGCGCACCATCATGCGGCAAAGCCCGGGGCCGGTAAAGCGCAGGCCATGCGCCCGCTCTCAGGCCATGAGGTCGAGCCCCTGTGCCGTGACGACGCTGCCGTTGTCCAGCAGATAGCTGGGTGTGGCGCTGCTGGCGGCGAGGTTGTCGTAGTTGTAGCTGCTGGCGATGTCGGCCAGGGCCATGCCGTTGTTGGGGTTCAGCCCGAAGTTGCTCGGCGAGCTGGTCAGCAGCGGCGCCTGCGGTGCCAGCAGGGCGCCGATCGGGTTGTAGGCGAAGAACAGCAGATCCTGCAGCCAGGCGGGCGCACCGCCCCACAGGCCCGAGGGCGTGCCGCTGGGCACGGGTGTGGGCGCCGGCGCCGGGTTGGCGGTGGGCAGCGTGCCGCCGCCCAGGGTGCCGTTCGGGCCGTACAGCGGCCAGCCGGTGGTGGCGGCCGAGGGCGTGAAACGGGTGCCCGCGTCAGACGCCGGCAGGGGGCTGGCCCAGCTGCTATCCAGGGCAGAGAGGGTGCTGACCGCCGGCTGCCAGGCGGTGGCCAGGGGGGTGGAAACCGGGGGAATTTGCATGGCCGTCTCCCAAAGGATGACAACGGTGTCCTGGGTTGGACGGCCATGCGGCGCCAAAGATCGGCGCCAATCGTAATTTTTGGTTACGCCAGCAGCGCCTGCGCAAATTCGCGCGCGTTGAAGGTTTCCAGGTCTTGCACGCGTTCGCCAACGCCGATGAAGTACACCGGCAGCGGCCGCTCCTGCGCAATCGCCGCCAGCACGCCGCCCTTGGCCGTGCCGTCGAGCTTGGTGACGATCAGGCCGGTGAGCTGCAGCGCGTCGTCGAAGGCGCGCACCTGCGCCAGGGCGTTCTGGCCGGTGTTGCCGTCGATCACCAGCAGCACCTCGTGCGGCGCGCTGGCGTCGGCCTTGGTGAGCACGCGCTTGATTTTTTGCAGCTCCTGCATCAGGTGCAGCTGCGTCGGCAGGCGCCCGGCGGTATCGACCAGCACCACGTCCTTGCCGCGCGCGCGCCCGGCGCTGACGGCGTCAAAGCTGACGGCGGCCGGGTCGCCGCCTTCCTGGCTCACGATCTCGACCGTGTTGCGCGTGGCCCAGACGCCCAACTGCTCGCGCGCGGCGGCGCGGAAGGTGTCGGCTGCGGCCAGCAGCACGCTTTGGCCGCTGTCGGCCAGGTGTTTGGTGAGCTTGCCGATGGAGGTCGTCTTGCCGGCGCCGTTCACGCCCGCGACCATGATGACGGTGGGCTGCTGCGCGCCAATGCACAGCGGTTTTTCGAGCGGGCGCAGCAGGTCGGCCAGGGCGTCGGCCAGCAGCGTCTTGACGGCGGCGGGCTCGGTCGCCTTGGCCTCTTTCACGCGGCGCTTCAAGTCCTGCAGCAAATGTTCGGTGGCCTTGACGCCGGCGTCGGCCATCAGCAGGGCTTCTTCGAGCTCCTCGTACAGCGCATCGTCGATCTTGGTGCCGGTGAACACCGTGGCGATGGAGCTGCCGGTTTTGCGCAGGCCGGCTTTGGGGCGCTCCATCCATCCCTGGCGCGCATGGGCCATTTCGGGCTTGGCGCTGGGCTCGGGGGCGCCGGGCAGGGGCGCGGCTTCAGCGGCA
>JAJTBK010000191.1 GCA_021286965.1 Comamonadaceae bacterium
TGGCGTGCCCAAGACCATCGACAACGACCTGGACAAGACCTTCACCACCTTTGGTTTTGACACCGCCGTCTCGTTTGCCACCGAATGCATCGACCGCCTGCACAGCACTGCCGAGAGCCACCAGCGCATCATGGTGGTGGAGGTCATGGGGCGCTATGCCGGCTGGATTGCGCTGCACGCCGGCATTGCCGGTGGCGCACACGCCATCTTGCTGCCCGAGATCCCCTTCGACCTGGCTGGCGTGGTGGACAAAATCGCCAAGCGCGAGCGCCATGGCCGCGCCTATGCCATCGTCGTCGTCGCCGAAGGCGCTTTCCCCCGCGATGGCACACGCGCCCTGGCGGCGCCGGCCGAGATCGGGCACGCCGAGCGCCTGGGGGGCATCGGCGAGCAGGTGGCGCGGGCCCTGGCCGAGCGCACCGGCAAGGATGCGCGCAGCGTGGTGCTGGGCCACCTGCTGCGCGGCGGCTCGCCCACGGCGTTCGACCGCCTGGCGGCATTGCGCTTTGGCGCGGCGGCGGTGCGTGCGCTCGATGAAGGGCGCGCGGGTGTGATGGTGTCGCTGTCGTTCCCGAACGTTGATTACGTGCCCCTGGCCGAGGTTGCCGGGCGCATGAAGGCCGTGCCGCTCGATGGCGATACGCTGCAGACGGCTCGCGACCTGGGAATTGCCCTGGGCGATTGAGGCCAGCGCCGCCACGGGATGGCGGCGCTGCGTCAGCTTGCCGCAAGCACCGCGTGAATAATTAAAAATTCAATTACCGAGGTTTCAAGGAGACGCCCCATGCCGCAGACCACCGCGCCCGCCGACTACGCTGAGTTTTATCGCCGCTCGATCGAGGAGCGCGACGCCTTCTGGAGCGAGCAGGCGCGCCTGGTGGACTGGCAGCAGCCGCCGCAGCAAATTTGCGACTACAGCGCGCCACCGTTTGCACGCTGGTTCGTCGGCGGGCACACCAACCTGTGCCACAACGCCGTCGATCGCCACGTTGCCGTGCGTGGGCAGCAGAACGCGCTGGTGGCCATTTCGAGCGAGACCAACACCGAGCACGCCTACAGCTACGCCGAGCTGCACCGGGAGGTGCAGCGCATGGCCGCGAGCCTGCTCGATCTGGGCGTGGGGCCGGGCGATCGGGTGCTGATCTACATGCCCATGATTGCCGAGGCCGCCTTTGCCATGCTGGCCTGTGCGCGCATCGGCGCCATCCACTCGGTGGTGTTTGGCGGCTTTGCCTCGTCTTCCCTGGCCACGCGCATCGAGGATGCCGAGCCCACGGTGATCGTCAGTGCCGATGCCGGCTCGCGCGGCGGCAAGGTCGTGCCCTACAAGCCGCTGCTGGACGAGGCGATCGAGCTGTCGAGCCACAAGCCGGCAGCGGTGCTGATCGTCGATCGCGGCCTGGCGCCGGCGGCGATGCGCGCCGGGCGCGACCACGACTGGGCGGCGCTGCGCCACAAGCACCTGCAGGCGCAGGTGCCCTGCACCTGGGTCGAGGCCACGCAGCCGAGCTACACCCTGTACACCAGCGGCACCACGGGCAAGCCCAAGGGCGTGCAGCGCGACACCGGCGGCTACGCCGTGGCGCTAGCGGCGAGCATGAAGCACATCTTCCAGGCGCAGCCGGGCGACACCTACTTTTGCACCAGCGACATTGGCTGGGTGGTGGGGCACAGCTACATCATCTATGGCCCGCTGATCGCCGGCATGACGACCATCATGTACGAGGGCCTGCCGGTGCGCCCCGACGCCGGCGTGTGGTGGAGCATCGTCGAGAAATACCGCATCACGCACATGTTCTCGGCGCCGACGGCGGTGCGCGTGCTCAAGAAGCAAGACCCGGAGTACCTGCGCAAGTACGACATCTCCAGCCTCAAGGCACTGTGGCTCGCTGGTGAGCCGCTCGACGAGCCCACGGCCACCTGGATCAGCGGTGCGCTGAACATTCCGATCATCGACAACTACTGGCAGACCGAGACCGGCTGGCCCATTCTCACGCTGTGCAACGGCGTGCAGGCGCAGACCTCGCGCTTTGGCAGCCCGGGCAAGGCGGTGTTTGGCTTCAACGTCAAGCTCATCGATGAGGCCAGTGGCGAGGACTTGAGCGCGCCGAACCAGAAGGGCGTGCTTGCCATCGAGGGCCCGCTGCCCCCCGGCTGCCTGCAAACGGTGTGGCGTGACGATGAGCGCTTCGTCGGCACCTACTGGAAGAGCATTCCCCAGCGCCTGGTGTACAGCACCTTCGACTGGGGCATCCGCGATGCCGATGGCTACTACTTCATCCTCGGGCGCACCGACGACGTCATCAACGTGGCCGGCCACCGCCTGGGCACGCGCGAGATCGAGGAGTGCATTGCCAGCCACCCGCAGATTGCCGAGGTGGCGGTGGTCGGTGTCGCCGACGCGCTCAAGGGCCAGGTGGCGCTGGCCTTTGCCGTGGCGCGCACCAGCGCCCCGCTGGAAGACCCCCAGGCCCGCGCCCAGCTCGAGGCCGAGGTGCTGAAGGTGGTGGACAGCAAGCTCGGCGCCGTCGCCCGGCCGGCGCGCGTGCACTTCGTCAGCCTGCTGCCCAAGACGCGCAGCGGCAAGCTGCTGCGCCGCGCCCTGCAGGCCGTGGCCGAGCGGCGCGATCCGGGCGACCTGACCACCATGGAAGACCCGACGGCCTTGCTCCAGGTGCGCGATTTGATGGCCTGATTTGCTATTGAAACAAGAGCGTCAAGTGCTTTCTGCAAGCGCTTGGCGCCTGAAATTATCTAAAATTTGCTGCGGTAATACAGCATCGGCCCGCCGGCGCGCGAGCGCAATAGCAGTTGCGAGTTGCCTTCGAGCTTGACGCCGACGGCGCCCACCTCCGGCAGCAGGCCGCCAAAGCGTGGCGCCGCCCATTGCACCTCCAGGCGTGCGCCATAGGGTGGGGCGTCGTTCGTCCAGATCAGGTTTTGTACGTCCGGCGTGCGGCTGGCGTAGGGCGCACGCGCCCAGGTGGAAACCTCCAGGCGCGTGCTGCCCGAGAGCTGCGAGCGCCAATGCACGCCCAGCGTGGGCTCCCAGGCGGTGTTGAGCTGCGGGTGTTGCGGCGCTGGCACGTCGCGCGTGCCGCTCACGCCCAGTGAAAAACCCAGATGGCTGCCGCCGCCTGCGGGCAGCCATTGCGTCACGTCCAGGCGCAGTGGCGCGGCTTGCGGCGCCTGGGGCAGGGCGAGGTCATCGCTGGAGACTTCGAGCCGCGCCGGCTCTTGGGCGCAGGCGCCAGCGCCGTACAGCAGAGCGTAGGCGGCGGCGCAGCGCAGCAGCCCTGCAAGGATGCGGTTGGGCACAGTGGCGGGCGTGGTCATGGCGGCGTCCCCCTGGCGGGCCGGGGTGCAAACCGTCCCCGGCTGCTGCCAGTGTGCCCCTGCACGCGGGCGGGTGCAAGGCTGATCCAGGTCAGGGCGGGGGCAGATATTTCAGGGAAAACCAGGATTTCGGCGCTATATTGCGCGCCAAGTTGGCGTGTCGCCCCCGGGCGGCCCTTTTTTTGCCATGCGCTATTCCATTTTTGAATAACGAAGGAAGAGAGAACATATGCAGAACCTGCTCAAACCCGTGGCCCAGGCGGCTGCCGCCCTGGTGCTGGGGTTGACGGCGGCGGCGGCGTTGGCTGCCGATGGCGTGTTTGAACTGGGCACGGTCACCGTCAGCGGTGCCCGGGCAGTGCCCGGGGGCGAGGAGGCCGACGAGGCGCGCCTGACGCAGCAGCAGATCCGCCAGGACAAGGGCGACACCGTCGGCCAGGCGGTGGCGGTGCTGCCGGGCGTGGCGCTGTCGCGCACCAGCCGCAACGAGGACGTGGTCTATGTGCGCGGCTTTGATGCCCGCCAGGTGCCGGTGTTCGTCGATGGCGTGCCGCTGTACGTGCCCTACGATGGCTACGTGGACTATGCGCGCTTTACCACCTTCGATCTGGCCGAGATCCGCGTTGCCAAGGCCGGGGCCTCACTGCTGTACGGGCCCAACACCCTGGGCGGGGCCATCAACCTCGTCACGCGCAAGCCCGAGCGGGCGTTCGAGGGTGACGTGCGCCTGGGGTTTGCCTCGGGCGCCGAGCGCCAGGCGGCCGTCAACCTGGGCAGCAAGCAAGACCTGTGGTACGCGCAGCTGGGGCTGTCGGCGCTCGATGCCGATAGTTTTCCGCTGCCTGGCGGCTTCAAGGACTACAAGGCCAAGCCCACCGATACCGGCAGCAGCCGCGAGAACGCCTACAGCAACGACAGGCGCCTGTCGCTCAAGCTCGGCCTGACGCCCAACGCCAGCGACGAATACGCCCTGGGCTACGTGCGCCAGGAGGGCGAAAAAGGCAACCCGGTGTACACCGGCCAGTCGAGCAGCGGCGTGCGCTACTGGCAGTGGCCGTACTGTGACAAGGACAGCCTGTACTTCATCAGCAGCACGCGCCTGGGGCAGGACAACGTCCTCAAGGCGCGCGTGTTCCACGACCGCTACAGCAACCGCCTCGAAGCCTTTGCCGACGCCGGCTACGCCAAGAGCCTGGTCAACGCCAACTTCCCCAGCGTGTACGACGATAGCTCCACCGGCGCGACGCTGGAATGGGCCAACGTCGCCCTGGCCGGCCATGAGCTGCGCCTGGCCTTGTCGTACAAAGAAGACAAGCACCAGGACAGCAACCCGGCGGATTCAAAAATCGCGCCGAAAAACTACCGCGACGTCACCACCTCCATTGCCGCTGAAGACCAAATCACCCTCGGCACCGACTGGCGCCTGCGCCTGGGCTTGTCGCACGACCGGCGCGACGCCAAAGAGGTCTACCAATGGCCCACCGGTGCCACCAGCGCCACCAATGGCGTGGCCGAGCTGGTGCGCAGCCTGGGCGGCGCCGGCAACGAAGCCTACGCCGTGGCGGCGCACAAAACGCGCTTTCCCACCATCAAGGATCGCTACTCCGCCCGCATGGGCGCGGCCCTGCCCAATCCCGACCTGAAGCCCGAGAGCGCCAACCACCTGGAGCTGGGCCTGCGCGGCGCCCCCTGGGCTGGCGCCAGCGGCCAGGCCGCGCTGTTCTACAGCCGCATCACCGACCTGATGCAAAGCGTGTACGTGGCCGCGCCGCTGAACACCTGCGGCCAGGGCAGCCGCCAATGCGCGCAGATGCAAAACGTTGGCAAGGCGCGCCACATGGGGCTGGAGCTGGCGCTGCAGCAGCAGCTCGTTCGGGGCCTGAGCGCCAGCGCTGCCTACACCTACCTGGCGCGGCGCAACCTCAGCGACGAGGCCGTGCTGCTCACCGACACCCCGCGCCAGCGCCTGTTTGCAGCGCTGCAGTGGGCGCCCAGCGACGCCTGGGAGTTGCGCGCCACGCTCGAAGCCGAGCAGGGCCGGCGCGTGGCCTTTGCCGACGGCAAAAACAACACCTGGCGCGACCTGGCTGGTTTCGGCGTTGTCGGGCTCAAGGCCACCTACCGGCCACGCAAGGATTTCGCCCTCGATCTGGGCGTGCACAACCTGGGAGACAAATGGTATGAACTCGCCGAAGGCTACCCCATGCCCGGACGTGTCTGGTTCGTCCAGGGCAGCTACCGCTTCTGAGGCCCCGGCCTTGTATTGGGCAGCCGTGATCTACGGCGACGATGACCCGCACGGCGTCGCCGCTGACGCCCTGGTGGCCCAGTGCTGCGCGCGCCTGCAGCGCCAGGGCTGGCGCGTTGCCGGCCTGCTGCAAGAGCGTGCGCCGCGCCCCGGCGGCGGCAAGCCCGCCATGCTGCTGCACGACCTGGGCAGCGGCACACGCATTTGCATCTCGCAAGACCTGGGGCCGCATTCGCACGCCTGCAGCCTGAACCCGGCAGCGTTGGCCCAGGCCAGCGCCGTGCTGCGCCAGGCCCTGCACGAAGGCGCGGATGTGGTACTGACGAACCGTTTTGGCGAGCAGGAAGCCTGTGGCGCCGGCTTTGTTGCCGAACTGGTGGCGCTGGCGCAGGCGGGCGTGGCGGTGCTCACCGTCGCGGCGCAGCGCCATGCGCCAGCCTGGCAGCGCTTCACCGGCGGCGTCGGGCTTGAACTGGCGCCCACGCCGGCGGCGCTCGATGGCTGGTGCGCGCAGCTGTTGCCCCGGGAGCGGGCCTGATGCGCCGGCGTGCGTGGCTGCAGGCTGCCGGGGCGCTGGCCTGCTCCGGGCTGTGGGATGGGGCCCGGGCACAGGCCGCAGGCGAGGACGGCGTCGTCGTCGGCCGCTTTGGTTCGCCGCCGGCGCCGCAGCAGGTGCGCCGGGTGTTTGCCGCCGGGCCGCCAGCGGCGGTGCTGGTGGCGGCGCTGGCGCCCGAGAAACTCCTGGGCTGGCCCTGGCCCCTGAGCGACGCCGCGCGCGCCTGGCTGGGCGAGCCGCTGCGCAGCCTGCCGCACACCGGGCGTCTGGCCGGGCGTGGCAGCACCGTGCCGCTGGAGTCGCTGCTGCAGTGGCAGCCCGACCTGATCGTGGATGCCGGCACGGCCGATGCGAGCTACCTCTCGACCATGCGCCGCACCAGCGAGCAGACCGGCCTGCCGACGCTGCTGATCCAGGGCCGCATCGCCGAGCATGGCGCGCAGTTGCGCGCAGTGGGGCGCTTGCTGGGCGTGGCCGAACGCGGTGCCGCGCTGGCGGCGCAGGCCGACGCCGCCGTCGCCCTGGCCGAGGCCGTGCGCGCCAGCGTGCCGCTGGCACGGCGCCCGCGCGTGTACTACGGGCGTGGCAGCGACGGCCTGGAGACCGGGCTGGCCGGCGCCATCAACCTGGAATTGCTGGAGTTTTGCGCCGGGCGCAACGTGGCCGCGCAGGCCGGCAGCGGCTCTCTCACGCGCGTGTCGCTGGAGCAGGTGCTGGCCTGGGATCCGGAGGTGATCGTCACCCAGGATGCAGCATTTGCGCGTCGCGCCCTTGCCGACCCGCTGTGGCGCAGCATCAGCGCCGTGCGCCAGCGGCGCGTGCACTGCGCGCCGGTGCTGCCTTTTGGCTGGCTCGACGGCCCGCCGGGCGTGAACCGCCTGCTCGGCCTGCGCTGGCTGCTGCAGCGCCTGCACCCGGGCCACCCGGCGCTGGCGGCGCTGCCCCCCTGGCCGCAGGCCCTGGCGCAGTTCTATCGCAGCTTCTACTGCCTGGAGCAGCCCCCGGCGCCGTGGCCGAGCCTGCTGGCCGAAGATTGATGCCATGCCCGTTTTGGAACCAAACAAGGCGCCAGCGCTTGCCAGTCAAGCGCTAGCAGCTCCTGAAATGATAGTGGATGGTGGCCGTTGGCTGCTGGCCTTGGGCGCCCTGGCGTTGATGCTGCTGTGGGCCTTCGGCGCCGGCAAGTTCCAGGTGGCGCCGCCCGAGCTGCTGCGCGCGCTGGCGGTGCGGCTGTGGGGGGCCGAGTTGGACGTCAGCCCCGCCGTGCAGACCGTGCTCTGGCAGATCCGCCTGCCGCGCGTGCTCGCCGGCCTGCTGGTGGGCGCGGCGCTGGCGGCGGCCGGGGCGGCGTACCAGGGCATGTTCCGCAACCCGCTGGTGTCGCCCGACATCCTGGGCGTTTCCGCCGGCGCCGGCCTGGGCGCGGTGCTGGGCATTTACCTTGGCCAGCCCATGGCCGTGGTGCAGGCACTGGCCTTTGGCGGTGGCCTGCTGGCGGTGGCGGCGGTGCTGGGCATTGCGGCCCTGGTCCGCCGGCACGACCCGGTGCTGGTGCTGGTGCTGGCTGGGGTGGCCGTGGGGGCGCTGCTGGGGGCCGGGATTTCGTTACTCAAAATTTTGGCCGACCCCAACACCCAGCTGCCCAGCATCACCTTCTGGCTGCTCGGCGGGCTCAGTGCCGTCACCGCAGCCGACCTGGCGGCCACGGCACCGGCGCTGCTCGCCGGCCTGGTGCCGCTGGCGCTGCTGCGCTGGCGCATCAATTTGTTGGGTTTGCCCGACGACGAGGCGCAGGCGCTGGGCGTGCGTGTGGCGCGCCTGCGCCTGGTGCTGGTGCTGGCGGCCACGCTGGCGACGGCGGCGGCCGTCTCGCTCACCGGCATCATCGGCTGGGTGGGGCTGGTGGTGCCGCATGTGGCGCGCCTGTGGGTGGGGCCGCAGTTTGGGCGCCTGCTGCCGGCGGCGCTGCTGCTGGGGGGCGGTTTTCTCGTGGCCGCCGATACGCTGGCGCGCACGGTGGCGCCCATCGAGCTGCCGCTGGGCCTGGTCACGGCCCTGGTGGGGGCGCCGTTTTTTCTCTGGGTGCTGGCGCGCCCGGGGCATGAATGATGACGCAGTTGGTCGCTCCACTGCTGCACGCCGTGCAGCTGGCTGTGGGCCATGGCACACGCACGGTTGCCCAGGGGCTGGATTTCACCCTGGGGGCGGGCGAGGTGCTGTGCCTGCTGGGCGCCAATGGCAGCGGCAAGACCACGCTGCTGCGCACCCTG
>JAJTBK010000043.1 GCA_021286965.1 Comamonadaceae bacterium
TGGCCCAGGCCGGCCAGGGGCAGGCGGCCGCTGCGCTGCAGGCGCGCCAGGTTCTGGGCCAGCGCCTGGGCGATGGCGCTGGCGGCGTTGCCCGTGGGCTGCTCCAGCCATTGGCCCATGACCTGTTGCTGCAGCTCGTGCAGCAGCTGGTAGTTTTCCAGGCCGTCGAGGTGGAAGGGCTCCTCGTCGGCCAGGGCTTCGTCGGCGGCGTCAAAAAAGACCTGCAGGCGCTGCTGGAACCAGGCGCGGGCCGGGTGGCGCAGCCAGGCGTGCAGCTGGCGCAGGGTGAGGGATTCGGGTTCTTGGGGTGAAATCGGCTGCTCGCGCTTATCTGGCAAGCGTGAGTAGCTATCAAAATAGGAGCTTTGACCCTCGGCCTGGTGCACGGCGCGCCATTCCTGCGCGTGCGTGGCCAGCTGCGATCCGGCCTCGAAGTAGGCACGGCTGAAGGGCTGCAGCGGGTGCGCGGTGGTGCGCTGGGTGAGCAGCGGCGGGGGGGCATCGCCCTTGCCCTGGCCCATGTCCTCGCCCTCGGCGCGCCAGCCCTGGGCCAGGTAGTCGCGCAGCTGGGCGACGAGCACCGACGGCGGCTGCCCCGTGTTGTCGCGCAGGTTCTGGCCGGCCCAGCTCAGGTACAGCACGCGCCGCGCGGCGAGCAGGGCGTCGAGCATCAGCTGCCGGTCGTCGTCGCGCCGGGCGCGGTCGCCGGGGCGGTACTGGCCGCGCTCCTGCATCAGGTCGAAGTCGCTGCGCGGTGCGCGGCGCGGGTAGTCGCCCTCGTTCATGCCCAGCAGGCACACCACCTCGAACGGAATGGCGCGCATCGGCATCAGGGTGCAGAAGGTCACGCCGCCGGCGCGAAAGCGCTGCTCCAGCGTGGGTGCCTCCAGCGCCGCCAGCCAGGCCGATTGCGCCATGGCCAGCGGGATGGGCTGCTCGAACCCGGCCTGGTCGCAGTCGCGCAGCCAGGCGTCCAGCGCGTCGCCCAGCTGCCCGAGCACGGCCCGTTCCTGCTCGGTCTGCGCGGCAAACAGCGCCTGCAGCAGCGCGCGCAGCCGCGCCGCCCACTGCAGCGGCGTGGCCTCTTGCTGGCCCTGCTGCCACCAGTCTTCGAGCACCTGCAGCACCGTGGCCAGCGCGCCCGCCCATTCCGCCGACAGGCCGCCGACTTCGTCGTAGGGCTCCACGCCATCCCAGGCCGGGCCGGCGCCGCTGGCGTAGCCCAGCACCATGCGGCGCAGGCCGAAGAGCGCGCTGTTGTCCTCGCCGCAGGCGGCCAGGTCCAGGCTGGCGCGGTGCGCGGCGTGCAGCCCCCAGCGGATGCCCGCGCCCTGCATCCAGGCGATGAGCTGGGGCAGGGCGTCGGTGGCCAGCCCCAGGCGCTGGGCCACGGCGCCCACTTGCAGCAGGTCGCACAGCTGCGACAGGTGCAGGCGCTGGCGCGGCAGCTGCAGCAGCCACTGCAGCGCGGCCACCAGCGGGCTGCTTTGGCGCGCGCCCAGGTCGGCAATGTCGAACGGGATGTGGCGCGCATCGTGGCGCGGGTACTGGCCGAACACGGCGCGGATCGCCGGGGCCGCGTCCTGTACCTGGGGCAGCATGACGACGATGTCGCGCGGCTGCAGCGGCGCCTGGCCGGGCGCGGGCGGCGCGGCCAGCAGGTCGAGCAGCTGGTCGTGCAGCACCTCGAGCTCGCGCACCAGGCCGTGCGCGCTGTGAAAGACGATGGAGCGGTCGCTGGCAGCGATGTGCTCGCCGGGCCGCGCGCTGCGCGGGTGCTCGGCCAGCGGCAGCAGGTCGCGGATGCTGCGTTGCACCTGCGCCAGCAGGCTGCCCTGGTGCGCCGGGGCGTCGTCGTACAGGTCGATGCGTGGCAGCTCCAGCTGCGCGACCATCTGCAG
>JAJTBK010000071.1 GCA_021286965.1 Comamonadaceae bacterium
GGGCGCTGCCGCCCAATAGCCCAGGCCCTTGATGTGCGCCGGGTAGTGGCGGCGCATGAAGGCCAGTACCACCGCCATCAATGCCGCCAGGATGCCGGCAATGGTGATCAACGAACGGGGGTCAAGGGCAAGCAACATGTAGGCAGCAGGATCAGGGCGCGGGTGTCTTTGGCTTGTATTTACAGTATGTTACTACGCTGCATTCCCAGCACCGGGGCTTGCGCGCCTGGCAGACATAGCGGCCGAGCAGGATCAGCCAATGGTGGGCGTGCAACAGGTATTCGGCGGGAATGCGTTGTAGCAGTTTTTGTTCGACGGCGAGAGGGGTTTTACCCGGTGCCAGGCCGGTGCGGTTGCTGACGCGAAAGATGTGCGTATCGACCGCCATGGTGGCCTCGCCAAAGGCGACGTTGAGCACCACGTTGGCCGTTTTACGGCCCACGCCGGGCAGTGCCTCCAGGGCAGCGCGGGTGCGCGGCACCTGGCCGCCGTGCTGCGCCAGCAGCAGCTCGCAGGTGGCGATCAAATGCCGTGCCTTGCTTTTGTACAGGCCAATGGTTTGGATATACGTCTCTAGTTTTTCGAGGCCCAAATCCAACACCGCCTGGGGCGTATTGGCGACGGCAAAGAGCCGGCGCGTGGCCTTGTTCACACCCACGTCGGTGGCCTGGGCTGAGAGCAAGACGGCGGTGAGCAGCTCAAAATCGCTGCGGTATTCGAGCTCGGTGCGCGGGTGGGGGTTGGCTGCCTGCAGCGTGGCAAAAAAGGGCGCGATGTCCTGGCGTTTCATGGCCGCGATTGTCGCTGCGCGGCAGCGGCTGCGGGATTGGCGAAAATGCGGGTTTTGCCTCGCCGTCTTGCCTGAAAGCGCCCTGCCATGCCCATTGCCTTTGCCGACCGCCTGAACCACGTCGAAACTTCTGCCATCCGCGAACTTTTCAAGCTGCTGGGCAAGCCCGGCATCATCAGCTTTGCCGGCGGTTTTCCCGACAGCGCCCTGTTTGACGTCGATGGCCTGCGCGCCGCCAGCGAAACGGCCCTGCGCACCGAGCCGGGCGCGGCGCTGCAGTACGGCGCCACTGAAGGCTACCAGCCGCTGCGCGAGCAGCTGGCCGCCTTCATGGCCAGCAAGGGCGTTGCGGCGCTGGCGCCCGAGGAGTTGATCGTCACCACCGGCAGCCAGCAGGCGCTGGACTTGATCGGCAAGACCCTGCTCAACCCGGGCGACAAAGTCATCGTCGAAGGCCCCACCTTCCTGGCCACCATCCAGTGCTTTCGCCTCTATGGCGCCGAGCTCATCAGCGCGCCGATCGACGGCGAGGGCGTGCAGGCCGAGCGCCTGGAGCAGCTCATCGCCGAGCACCGGCCCAAGCTGGTGTACGTCATCCCGACCTTCGGCAACCCCAGCGGCGCCCTCTTGAACCTGGAGCGGCGCAAAAAGCTGCTGCAGCTGGCGGTGCAATACCAGACCGTGCTGGTCGAGGACGACCCCTATGGCGATTTGTACTTTGATGCCGCCCCCCCGCCGAGCCTGCTGGCGCTGTCGGCGCAGGTGCCCGGCAGCCGCGACTGGCTGGTGCACTGCGGCAGCCTGAGCAAGGTACTCTCGCCCGGCCTGCGCCTGGGCTGGATGATTGCCCCGCCCGAGCTGCTGGCCAAGGCCACCATGTGCAAGCAGTTTTCCGATGCGCACACCAGCACCTTCGCCCAGGCCACCGCCGCGCAGTACCTGCGCGCGGGCCGGATGCCCGCCACCCTGGAGCGGGTGCGCCAGGTGTACGCCGAGCGCGCCCAGGCCATGGGTGCGGCGCTGCGCCAGGAGCTGGGCAGCGCCATCGACTTCGTGGCGCCGCAGGGCGGCCTGTTCATCTGGGCACGTCTGACGGGTGCCGGCGGCGCCCTGGCCGATGGCCAGCAGCTGGCGCAGCGCGCCATTGCCGAGGGCGTGGCCTTTGTGCCGGGGGCGCCGTTTTATTGCCAGCAGCCCGATCCGGCGACGCTGCGCCTGTCGTTCGCCACGGCGGACGTGGACAAAATCCGCACCGGCGTGGCGCGCCTGGCCCGGGCGCTGCAGCCATGAGCCACGCGCAACCTGAACTGCAGGCGCGGCTCGAAGCGCTGGAAATGAAGGCGGCCTTTGCCGAAGACCTGCTCGACCAGCTCAACCTGACGATCTACCGCCAGCAACAAACCATCGACCAGCTGCTGCGCGCGGTGCAAGACCTGCGCCAGCAGCAGCTCGAGGGCGGCGGCGCAGCCGTGCGCAGCCTGCGCGACGAACTGCCGCCGCATTACTGAGCATGGACAGCGCCCCGCTTGCGCGCCTGCGCACCCTGGCCATGCCCTACGGCAAATACAAGGGCCGGGTGCTGGCCGAGCTGCCCGGCCACTACCTCAACTGGTTTGCGCGCGAGGGCTTCCCGCCCGGCGAGCTCGGGCGCCTGCTGGCGCTGATGCACGAAATCGACCACAACGGGCTGCGGCATTTGCTGCAATAAGCACCGAGCCCGTCGGCATTAGCGTTGGCGTCAGAACAAGCGCTGCAGGTGCGTGCCCAGGGTTTGCAGGTTGACGAAGCTCAGGTCGTACATGGCCGACAGGCCGCTGGCCTGCTCGTCGCTCAGTTCGGGCGAGCACAGGATGAAGCGGCTTTTTTCCAGCCCCAGGCGTTTGCGCAGGCGCAGGTATTTGTCGATGTCGCGGCGGAATTCGCCCGATTTGCACTCGATGCAAATCGGCGCCTGGCCGGCGGGTAGGCACATGACGTCGAGCTCGTGCAAGTCCTCGTTCGGGAACACGACCTTGACGCCGCGCGCGCAGGAAAAGTCGATGCGCCGCTGCTGCAGCTGCCCGATCAGCGTCATGAAGGCGTACCACTCGAGCCAGCCGCCATCGAAAAACTGGCGCATCGCCGGTGCGGTTTGCAGCGTCAGGCGCACGATCTTTTCCGGTTTTTGGTAGTGGTAGCGGGCAAAAAAAGTGTGGCTGTAGAGCTGGCGGCACAGGGCGTTGATGGCCTGGGCATCTTTTTGCGCCACCTGGGCCAGCTCCAGGTTGACGCTGCTGTAGCTCTTGCGGTACGCCCAGCGCACGCGATCGACCAACTCGCCAAACAGGGCGTAGTTCTCGCCCACCATGCGGGCCGCGTCATCGAAAAAGCCGCTGGTATCGACCTGTGCGTAATCGAACTGGGCCGTGATCTGGCGGGCCGCAAACCATTGCTGCAAGGGCGCGTGCTGCGCCGCCGTGGCCAGGATGCTGGTGTTGTGCAAGTCCAGGTTCTGGGTGCTGCCTGCCGTTTGGGGGGCGGCGTCTTTGGGCGGTTCTTCGTTGTTTTCGGCCTGCTGCAGCGACTTGATTTCACGCAGGGCGGCAAAGTAGCGTTCCAGCAGCTTTTCGACGTAGAACACCGTACCAAAAATGGTGGCCGCCGTGCCGCAGCGGGCGCAGGGTGTTTGGGTGCCGATGGCGGCGCTGGCTTCTTCCGAGATGAAGCCGCAGTGGTTACAGCGGTACAGAGGCATGGAGTGGGGCGGGCGTCAGAACAACAAAAAGGCCAACGCCCCTGGGCGGGGCGTTGGCCGGGCATTGTGCCTGCAAAC
>JAJTBK010000072.1 GCA_021286965.1 Comamonadaceae bacterium
GGCCGGCGCAGGCACTGCAGCACCAGCGGCGGTGCTCGCAGGGGCGGCGGCGGTGGGGGCGTCGCCGGGCAGCGGCGGTTTTTTCTTGAAAAAGCTGAACATTGCGGGGTTCTTAGAATCCAGGGATTCTATGAAAACCGCATACCCCCTCCTGGCCCCTGTGGCCTTGGCCGCTTGGCTGGCGGCCCCTGCAGCCTGGGCGCAGGCCCAGCCCTCGACCTCTGCCGCGCCTGCGCCGGTGTCTGCGCCGCTGGTGCAGCACTTCACGCTGCGCAACGGCATCGAGCTGTTCGTGCGCCCGGACCACCGCGCGCCGACGGCGGTGCACATGCTGTGGCTGCGCGTGGGCGCCATGGACGAGGTCGATGGCACCTCGGGCGTGGCGCACGCACTCGAGCACATGATGTTCAAGGGCTCGAAAAAGCTCGGCGCGGGCGAGTTCTCGCGCCGCGTGGCCGCCCTGGGCGGGCAGGAAAACGCCTTCACCAGCTGGGATTACACCGGCTACTACCAGCAGATTCCGGCGCCGCGCCTGCCCGAGGTGATGCAGCTCGAAGCCGATCGCTTTGCCCACAACCAGTGGCCCGACGCCGAGTTCCGCAAGGAGATCGAGGTCATCAAGGAAGAGCGCCGGATGCGCACCGAGGACAGCCCGCGCGCGCGCCTGATCGAGCAGCTGTACGCCGCCAGCTTCGTCGCCGCGCCCTACCACCGCCCCATCATCGGCTGGATGGGCGACCTCGACGCCCTCACGCCCGACGACGTGCGCCAGTTCCACCAGCGCTGGTACGTGCCCGGCAACGCCGCCGTGGTGGTGGCCGGCGACGTCGAGCCGGCGCAGGTGCGCGCCTGGGCCGAAAAATACTATGGCCGCCTGCCGGTGCGCGCCCTGCCGGCGCGCAAGCCCCGGCCCGAGCCGCTGCAGCAGGGCCTGCGCCGCATCGAGGTCAAGGCGCCGGCCGAGCAGGCCTACGTCGCCCTGGCCTTTCACGTGCCGCGCATCAGCCGCGTGCAAAACATGGACGCGCAAGACCGCGACGCGCTGGCGCTGCTGGTGCTGTCGGCGGTGTTGAGCGGCTACGACGGCGCGCGCCTGGAGCGCGCCCTGACCCAGGGCGCCGCGCGCGTGGCCGACAGCGCCGACAGCGGCGCCTCGCTGCTGGTGCGCGGGCCGGGCCTGTTCCTGCTCACCGGCGTGCCCGCCGCCGGCAAGACGGCAGCCGAGGTCGAGCAGGCGCTGCGCGCCCAGGTGGCCCGCGTCGCCCAGGACGGCATTACCGAGGAAGAATTGGCGCGCGTGAAAACCCAGTGGCAGGCCGAACAGGTGTACGCCAAGGATTCCGTCATGGGCCAGGCGCAAAGCCTGGGCAGCTACTGGGTGCTGGGCCTGCCCAGCGACGCCGAGGAGCAGCTGCTGGCGGCGCTGCGCGCCGTCACACCGCAGCAGGTGCAGGCCGTGGCAGCCAAATACTTTGGCGACGACCAGCTCACCGTTGCCACCTTGCTGCCCCAGCCCCTGCCGGCCGGCACCCCGGCCGCACCCGCCGCCGCCCCTGCCGGCCGCGTGCACTGAGAAAGATCCGTCATGACTATGAAAAAGATAGCTATTCGCGCTGGCCTGGCGTGCGTTACCTGGCTTTTTAGCCTGCAAAGCGCGTGGGCGCTGCTGCCGATCGAACATTGGCAGCAGGACAGCGGCGCCCAGGTCTGGCTGGTGCACAGCCCCGGCATTCCGATGGTGGACGTGCAAATCGCCTTTGACGCTGGCAGCCGGCGCGACCCGCCGGCGCAGGCCGGGCTGGCGCAGGCCGTGGCGCTGATGTCGTCCAAGGGCGTGGCGGCGCAGGGCGCGGCGCCGGCGCTCGACGAAAACCAGCTCGGCGCCGCCTGGGCCGACCTGGGCGCCAGCTTTGGCGCCAGCGCCGGGCGCGACAGCTTCGGCTACGCCCTGCGCAGCCTGACCGAGCCCGACCTGCTGGCGCGCGCGGCGCAGCTGGCGGCGCGCCAGATTGCGGCGCCGAGCTTTCCGGCGGCCATCTGGGACAACGAGCGCCAGCGCTGGAGTGCGGCCATCAAGGAGTCGTACACCCGCCCCGGCCCGGTGGCGGCGCGCGCCTTTGCCCAGGCCGTGTACGGCAGCCACCCCTACGGCTACAAGCCCAGCGCCGAGAGCCTGGCGCAGATCGGCAGCGCCG
>JAJTBK010000075.1 GCA_021286965.1 Comamonadaceae bacterium
GATGTCCACGTCCGACACCAGGCGCCCCCGCCCCGCCTGCAGCCCCCCGAGGGCATAGGCGCTGCCCTTGAGCAACACCAGCGCGACCCCGGTCGGCGCCAGCGCCCGGGCGATGTGCTGCACTTCAAAGCGCAACTCGCGCTGCTGGCGCTGCACCAGCAGCCAGGCCGACTGCAGGTGCGCGCGCGGCGCTGCAGGCACGGCCTGCCAGGCGTCCTGGGCCTCGACCTGCGCCGCCAGGCGCCCGAGCACCCCAGCGCTGCGCCCCTGGCGCACGACCGTATCCCACTGCGCCAGCGAGAGCAGGCCAGGCTGGGGGTTCGGCCCCAGCAGCTGCAGCAGGGCCGGGGCCGCGCCTGCCGGCATCATGGCGGCGGCTCCAGGGTATCGAACCAGGCCAGGGCCTGGTCGAGCTGGCTGTAGCGCAGCGTAAAGCAGGTGCAGCGATCGGCCAGCTGCACCAGGGCGGCAAAACCGGTGCGGCCATGCACGTGCTGGTTGAAGCTGTGGCGCGCGAGTTCGACCACGGCGTGGGCCTTGGCCTGCATGGCCACCGCCAGGGCGGCCCCGGCGGCGTATTGCGGGAACACCACCCAGGCCGGCCGGGCCGTGTGCCAGGCGCCCGCCAGGCTCGGCGGTGCAGGCTTGAAATGCGCCACCGTGCCTTTTTGCGTATCGTGCGCCACCGGGCCGAAGATGCCTTGCGGCGCACGCGCACGGATGACGTCGATGGAGGAATTCTTCAGGCTGATGGGGCGCGGCGCCGGGTGCACCAGGCCGCTGACCGGGTCGAGCAAAGTCAGCTCATCGGACAGCAGCCGCCAGCCGTGCAACATCAGCGCTGCGCAGAGCGTGCTTTTGCCCGCTCCCGGCGGGGCCGGAAGGATGAGGGCCCGCCCCCCACGTTCGAGCACCGCTGCGTGCAGCGTCAGCCACTGGTGGCAGTGGCTGGTGACACACCAGTTCAGACCCCATTCGAGCAGCGCAAAGGCTTCGCCGCGTGCCAGCGGGGTGAACGGTTGCTGACCATCGAACTCGAACGCACACAGCCGGCGCCAGCCATGGCGGCGCGGCTGCACGGCGACGTGGAAATCACAAAACGGTACCGCCTGCGGCAGCGCTGCACCATGGTCGGCGTACAGGCAGGCCAGCCCCTGGGCGACGACGGGGATGCGGCTGCGCACGCGCACCACGAAGGGGGTGAGATCGAGCACCAGCCCCGATCCGGCAAGCTGCGCCTGCAACTGGGGCATGGGCCATGCGGACAGCGGTGGCAGTGCAGCGGGCCGGTTCACGGTGCACGGGCGACGATGAAGCCCAGGGCGGCGAATTCCTGCAGCAGGGCGTGCACGCGGGCTGTTTCGGCGGCGCTCGCCTCATCGTCGAGCAGTGCCTGTGCCAGGCTCTCGGCGCAGCTGGGCGGTGCCGTCAGCACCAGCTGTAACAATTGCCCGGCCACGGGGCTGAGGGCGTGGAGGTCGCCGCTGGCCTCGTCGTACACCACGGCACCATCGGCCCACAGCTGCACGCCGTAGTCGCCGGGACGCGGGCAATGCCAGAGGGCCGCCGGGCCTGCATCCTCAGCTGTAATGGTGCCCACCGTAGATGGTGTCGAAATACGCCATGGTTTGCGGGTAGTCCCAGTGGGCACCGGCAAACGGGCTCCAGCTACCGCGCCCGTTCCAGATGGCCTTGCACTGGGTGGTGGACAGCGCCACGACTTCGCGGTCGTCGCCATACTGCAGCGCCGTCAGGTAGGAGGCGACGACGCTGCGCGCCAACAAGGTGTCGGCATCGCCCTCGGAAAATTCCAGCACTTGCCCCAGGGTGGTGCCGTGGCCGAAACGGCCATAGGCCGGGGCGACAAAGCCACAGTCGCGGAATTTCTTCTTCTTCAAGGGGCTGGCCTGGCTGGCCCATTGCGCCGGCGTGATGACCGTCATGCGGCTGACCACACGGGCGTTGCTCACGCGCCCCTGGTTGGCCTGTAACGAGGCAAAGGCCGAGGTGGTGATGGCGTTGTCCCCCGGGCCAGCGAGAACGGTGTTGCTCTTGAGTACGGCCAGCACCGGGGCCGCGCCCAGGCCGGCGCGCACCAACTGGCGCCGGCTCAGGCCACGCGCCGCCGGCGGGGGGGTGCGCGAGGGGTCTGTGGATGGGTTCATGGCTGCCTCCAAAGCAGGTCACATTATCTGGCGCGGCCCGCCGCTTGTCACGGCCCGCAGCCGCAGCCGGGTTACAAGGATTTTCTCAGCTGCTGCACCTGGTCTTGCGCCGGGAACTGGGCGCCAGCGGCGCTCAGCTCGTCCAGCAGGCGGCGCGCAGCATCCTTGTTGCCGGCCTGCAGCTCGATCTTGGCCAAGTTGAGTTTGAACATGGGTTGCTGCGGCTGCAACTGCACCGCTTTCTTTTCCAGCTCCAGGGCCCGCTCGTGCTGTTTGGCGGCGGACAGCAGCATGGCCCAGGTGTCAAGCAGCGCCGGTTGGTTCGGCATGAGCTGGTTGGCACGCTCGGCATCAGCCAGCGCACCTTCGCGTCCCAGCTGGCCCTTGAGCCAGGCGACGTTGTTCAAGGCCACGGCGTTCTCTGGCTGCAGCGCCA
>JAJTBK010000084.1 GCA_021286965.1 Comamonadaceae bacterium
TACTACCTGCCGCTGTTCTTCGACGAAACCGCCACGGTGTTCGACTACCTCGGGGAGCAGGCCACGCTGGTGCTGCACGGCGAGCTGGAAGGCGCCTTCCAGCGCTTCTGGCAGGACACGCGCGAGCGCCACCGCCTGCTGCAGGGCGACCCAGACCGCCCCATCCTGCCGCCCGAAGCGCTGTTCCTGAGCGCCGAGCAGTTCTACACCCTGGGCAAGCCGCACGCCCAGCTCGCGCTGCGCTCGGGGGTGGAGGATGTGCCCGACAGTGCGCTGTTCCAGCCCCTGGCCGACCTTGCCGTGGTGCGCGGTGCCGAAGACCCGCTGGCCCGACTGCACGCGCACATCCGCAGCACCGCCCAGCGCGTGCTGCTGCTGGCCGAAAGCGATGGCCGGCGCGAAAGCCTGCTGGACTTTCTGCGCGCCTCGCAGCTCAATCCGCCCGCCTTCGATTCGCTGGCCGAGTTCCAGGCCAGCACGGAGGAAAAGGTCGGCATCGCCACCGCCGCGCTTGCCACAGGCTTTCGCTGGGTGGAAGAAGGCCTGGACTTCGTCACCGAGACCGAGCTGTTCGCCGCAGGCCCCACCACGCGCAGGCGCAAGAAGCAGGAACAGGTCAGCGATGTCGAAGCGCTGATCAAGGACCTGGCCGAACTCAACGTGGGCGACCCGGTGGTGCACAGCCAGCACGGCATTGGCCGCTACCGGGGCCTGGTGAACATGGACGTGGGCAACCTCAACGCCGACGGCACGCCCGCGCTGCAGGAATTCCTGCACCTGGAGTACGCGGGCGAAGCGGCGCTCTACGTGCCCGTGAGCCAGTTGCAGCTCATCAGCCGCTACACCGGCGTGAGTGCCGACGAGGCGCCGCTGCACAAGCTGGGCAGCGGCCAGTGGGAAAAGGCCAAGCGCAAGGCCGCCGAGCAGGTGCGCGACAGCGCGGCCGAGCTGCTCAACATCTACGCCCGCCGCGCCGCGCGCGAAGGCCATGCCTTCCGCTTTCAACCTCAGGACTACGAGCAGTTCGCCAACGACTTCGGCTTCGAGGAGACGGCCGACCAGAACGCCGCCATCCACGCCGTCATCCAGGACATGATCTCGCCCCGCCCCATGGACCGCCTGGTCTGCGGCGACGTCGGTTTTGGCAAGACCGAGGTCGCCCTGCGCGCGGCCTTCGTGGCCGTCACGGGCGGCAAGCAGGTCGCCTTTCTCGCACCCACCCCGCTGCTGGCCGAGCAGCACTATCAGACGCTGGTGGACCGCTTCAGCAAGTGGCCGGTGAAGATTGCCGAAGTCTCGCGCTTTCGCTCAGGCAAGGAGATCACCGCCGCCATCAAGGGCATTGCCGATGGCACGGTGGACATCGTGGTCGGCACGCACAAGCTGCTGTCCGAATCCACCAAATTCCACAACCTGGGCCTGCTCATCATCGACGAAGAGCACCGCTTCGGCGTGCGCCACAAGGAGCAGATGAAGCAGTTGCGCGCCGAGGTGGACGTGCTCACGCTCACCGCCACGCCCATCCCCCGCACGCTGGGCATGGCGCTGGAAGGGTTGCGCGACCTGTCGGTCATCGCCACCGCACCGCAGCGGCGCCTGGCGATCAAGACCTTTGTGCGCAACGAGGGCA
>JAJTBK010000095.1 GCA_021286965.1 Comamonadaceae bacterium
GTCTTCTTGCGCGATGGCGGCCACGGCCTGCACGGCGGCGTCGAACAGCGCAATCACGTTGGGAAAGGCATCGCGGAAAAAACCCGAGACGCGCAGCAGCACGTCCACGCGCGGGCGCTGGGCGATGGCCATGGGCAGCACCTCGACATCGACCACGCGGTTGCTGCCCGGCGCCCATCGGGGGCGCACGCCGATGAGCGCCAGCGCCTGGGCGATGTCCTCGCCGCCGGTGCGCATGGTGCTGGTGCCCCACACGGTGAGGCCGACGCTGTCCGGGTAGCTGCCGTGGTCTTGCAGGTGGCGCTCGATGACGCGCTCGGCAGCGAGCCGGCCCATCTCATAGGCCATGGGCGTGGGCACGGCGCGGGTATCGACCGAGTAGAAATTGCGCCCGGTGGGCAGCGTATCGGGCCGCCCGCGCGACGGTGCGCCGCTGGGACCGGCGGGCACAAAGCGGCCATCGAGCCCGCGCAGCAGCTGGCGCATTTCGTTGGCGCCGCTGGCGTCCAGGCGCGGCGCGATGCGCTCGCGCAGGTGCTGCAGCACGGGCGCAGCCTGCGGCCAGGCAGCGGTGTCCGGCAGTGGTGCATCGGGCGCGGCGTGCTCGGCCACCAATTGCGCGGCCAGCAGCTCCAGGCGCTCGCGCGTATGGCCGGCGTGGCGCCAGGGCGCATCGCTTGCCGCCTGCAACAGCGCCGGGCGCGGACCCTGCCAGGGCGCGGCCCAGTCGGGGGTCAACGGGTCGAACCCTTGCAGGCCCAGGTCGTGCGCCAGCGCGGCCAGCAGGCCGCCCTGCCCCGTGCCCTGGCCGCTGGCGTTGCGCGCCAGCGCCACCAGCGTATCGGTGCGCAGTCGCCCGGTAGGGCTTTGGCCCAGGGTGTGCAGGCCGTCACGGATCTGCGATTCCTTGATTTCGCACAGGTAGGCATCGAGGCGCGCGAGCAGCGCCTCGCGCTCGGCGTCGGTGCTGGGCGCGGCAAAACCCAGCTCCTGCTGCAGGCCGGCGGCGAGCACCTGTTCGAGCATCACCGTGCGCAGGCGCTGGGCGCGGCGCGGGTCGAGCTGCAGGGCCTCGTAGTACTCGTCCATGCTGCGCTCGAGCGCCTGCAGCGGGCCGTAGCTCTCGGCGCGGGTGAGCGCGGGCATGAGGTGGTCGATGATGACCGCCTGCGTGCGCCGCTTGGCCTGGCTGCCCTCGCCCGGGTCGTTGACGATGAAGGGGTAGAGGTGCGGCAGCGGCCCCAAAATGGCGTCGGGCCAGCAGTCGGCGCCCAGCGCCACGCTCTTGCCCGGCAGCCACTCCAGGTTGCCGTGCTTGCCCACGTGCACCACGGCGTCGATGGCAAAGCTGCGGCGCAGCCAGAAATAGAACGCCAGGTAGGCGTGCGGCGGCACCAGGTCGGCATCGTGGTAACGGCTGGCGAGCTCGGCGTCGCGCCCGCGCGCGGGCTGGATGCCGATGAACACCTTGCCCAGCCGCAGGCCGGGCACCATGAAGCGCCCGGCGCGCACCATGGGGTCGTGCACGGGCGCGCCCCACAGCGCGGTCACGGCCTGCTGGCTGGCGGGCGCGAGGCGGGCAAAGTCGGTCAGGTAGTCGTCCATGGACAGGCTTTGCAGCGCCGGGCGCTGGGCGTTGGCGTCCAGGTCGTTGGTCACGCCCTGTACCAGGGCGTGCATCAGGGCGTCGCTGCCCTCGGGCAGCGGCTGGCCGCCCAGGTCATAACCCGCCGCCTGCAGCGCCTGCACGATGGCGACGGTGGAGGCCGGGGTGTCGAGCCCCACGCCATTGGCCAGGCGCGCGTCGTTGTGCGGGTAGTT
>JAJTBK010000144.1 GCA_021286965.1 Comamonadaceae bacterium
CTCGGCGCCGGCTGCCGGGGCCCGATCACGGAAAAAATCCAAAACGCGTTCTTTGACATCGTCAACGGCCGCAACCCGAAATACGCCCACTGGCTGACCAAGGTGTGACCAATACCATGACCCAAGCAACCGTAGAACTGCTGGCCAAAGACCTGGACAACAACGGCGGCATCCACTGCCCCAGCGCCCAGGCCGACATGAAACTCTGGAACAACCACCCGCGCGTGTTCCTCGACATCGCCCACCAGGGGCGCGCCAAGTGCCCATACTGCGGCACGGTGTACCAGCTCAAGGCGGGGGAGGTGGTGCAGGGTGGGCATTGAGCCCCTGGCCGCACCGCCCGCCGACAGCGCCCTGCCCGGGCGCTGTCCTGCCTTAGGGGACGTCACCGCCGTCATCGTCAGCTACAACAGCGCGCACTGCGTGCCGGCCCTGGCGGCGCAGCTCGCCGATTGGCCACACGTCATCGTCGCCGACAACGGCAGCAGCGACGCCACCGCCGCCGTCCTGCGCCAACAGCTGCCGCAGGCACAGGTGCTGGAGCTGGGAGAAAACCGGGGCTTTGGCGCTGCCAACAACGCCGCCCTGGCGCGGGTGAGCACGCCCTACGCCCTGCTCATCAACCCCGACTGCGAGGTGCACGCCGCACAGGCGCTGGCGCTGCTGGCGTGCATGGCGCAGTGGCCGCAGGCCGCCATCGTGGTGCCGCAGCTGGTCGATGGCCGGGGCCAGCCGCAGCTCAACTACGGCTGGCTGCGCCGGCAATGGGCCGCGCGTGGCCCCGGGGCCGAGGGCCTGGCCTGCGTCGGCAATGCCTGCGGCGCCGCCATGCTGCTGCGCCTGCCGGCCCTGCCGACGCGCGACTGGTTCGACACGCGTTTTTTCCTCTACTACGAGGACGAGGATTTGTGCCTGCGCCTGCTGCAGGCCGGCAAGCCGGTGCTGATCGAGCCGGCGGTGCGCGTGGCGCACGCCAACCGGGGCTCGGTGCGCGGCCCGCGCCCGCTGCGCGTGGAATGGGGCCGGGGCTACCACCATGCGCGCTCGAAGATTCTGTTCACCGCCAAGCACCACGGCCCGCAGCCGGCCGCGCGCCAGCGCCGCCAGGCCCTGGCCGGCGCCCTGGCGCTGCTGCTGCTGCGCCTGCTCGCGCCTTCGCCCAAGCACGTGGCGCGCCTGTGGGGGCGCATCCAGGGCCTGTGGTCGGCGCCGGTGCATTACTGAGGCCCATCCATGTCCCGTTTGACCGTCGTCATCCTCACGCTCAATGAGGCGCACCACATCGAGGCCTGCCTGCGCAGCCTGCAGGGGCTGCAGGCCGAGCGCCTGGTGCTCGACAGCGGCAGCAGCGACGCCACCGTCGCCCTGGCCCAGGCCCTGGGTGCACAGGTGCAGGTGTACGCCGACTGGCAGGGCTTTGGCGTGCAGCGCAGCCGCGCCCTGGCCCATGTGGCCGAGAGCGATTGGGTGTTTTTTCTCGATGCCGACGAGCGCATGACGCCGGCGCTGGCGCAGGAGATCGCCGCCGTCGTCGCACGCGACGAGGAGGCCGTGTGGGAAGTCGTCTGGGAGCAGATGGCCTACGGCCAGTCGCTGGCGCGCATGGGTGGTTCCGGCGGCGTGGCGCGGCTGTTCCCACGCCGCCTGCTCGAACGCTTTGACGGCGCCGTGCACGAAGGCGCCGTGCTGCGCCGCAGCGCACCCACGCGCCGCCTGTGCGCGCGCCTGCCGCATTACTCGCGCGAGACGATTTATGCCAGCTTGCAAAAACTCGCCCAGTACGTGCAGCTGGGCGCGCTCAAGCGCCACCAGGCCGGCAAGCGCGGCGGCCTGCTGCGCGGCATGGGCTCGGGGCTGGCCAATTTTTTGCGGCTGTACCTGTTCCAGCGTGGCTTTTTGTGTGGGCGGGCAGGATTCTTGTACAGCTTCTTCGTCGGTCTGGAATGCTTTTTCCGCTACGTCGCGCTGGAAGTGGACCGGGCGGAGTTGAACGCGCCCGTGCGGCGTTAACGCAGCCATGTGGACAACCATTGAGCAGCGTCTGGGGTCGGCAGCGCAATGGGCGCTGGTGGCGGGTTTCCTGCTGTTTCCGGCGTTTCTTGCCTTGGGCAACGTCGCCCTGGTGCTGGCCTTGTTGTTGGCGCTGTGTGCTGGCGGCTGGCGCGCGCGCTGGCAGCAGGTGCGCCGCACCCCACTGCTGTGGTGGGCGCTGGGGCTGTACGGCTGCGTATGGCTGGGCGTGGCCTATAGCCCGGCGCCATGGGGCGACGTGCAAATCCACCTGAGCAAGTACGGCAAGCTGCTGGCCCTGCCGCTGCTGTGGCCGCTGCTGCAAGCCGAACCCTGGCGCCAGCGCTGCGCCAACGCCTTTGCTGCCGGCATGGTTTTCATCCTGCTGTCGGTGTACGCCAGCGTTTGGTGGGTGCTGCCCTGGTCGGCGACGCAGACCCTGGGCTGGGGGGGCGACCACACCGTGGCGGGCGACTACATCACGCAAAACATCATGATGTGCTTCTTCGTGCTGCTGGCCTTGGCGCGCGGCCAGGCCGCCGGCTGGCACTGGCTGCGCGCCGCCTGGTGGCTGCTGGCGGCGCTGGCGGTGCTGGCGATTACGCAGCTGTCCCAGGGGCGCACCGGCTACCTGCTGCTGGCCGTGGTGCTGGCGGTGTATGTGCTCGTGGCCTGGCAGGGGCGGGGGCGCTGGTGGGCGCTGGCAGCGGCGGTGGGCGCGCTGGTGCTGGCGCTGTGGGCCTCGCCCGTGGTGCGTGAGCGCATGGCACTGGGCTGGCAAGAGGCCAGCAACAGCACCAGCATGGAGATCACGAGCATTGGCGGGCGCGTCAATTTTTGGCGCCTGACGACGCAGCTGGCGCTGGAAAAGCCATTGCAGGGCTGGGGCACGGGCAGCTACCACAGCGTCTGGTGCCAGCATGTGGCACGCGAAGACTGGTGCCATTTCGGCGGCTGGCATCCGCACAACCAATACCTGTTTTTCTGGATGGAAAACGGCCTGCCCGGGCTGCTGCTGTTCGTGTTGCTGCTAGCCACCCCGGCCTGGCTGGCGCGCCAGGCGGCGCCCCCCGATCGCCCCCTGTTGTGGGGCTTGAGCGCGATTTTGGCGGTGGACAGCCTGGTGAACGCACCCCTGTTCAGTGCCCGCGAGAGCCATTTTTTCATCCTCATGCTGCTGCTGTGGGGGGCGCAGGGGAATGGATACGGGGGGCGCCGTGGGGCAGGGGTTTGACATCCGGGTCATTTCCCTGCTCGGCGCCCGGGAGCGCCG
>JAJTBK010000152.1 GCA_021286965.1 Comamonadaceae bacterium
TACTAATGAAACTTTCTAACGCCCTGAATTCAGCCGACGCCGAAGGCGGTCGGCTGCGATGAAAAGTTAGACCCGGAGGCCAAAACGGGTAACCCCAACTTGGCGACGGGTGCGAACTGCGAGAAAGCAAAGCGCCACCGAGGCGGCGCAATGCTTGCAAAATAATAGCTTGCCGCGCTTGCTACGCAAGGGCCCACGGCCAAAAAGGCTTGAAAAAAGCAAGCCGCCAGCAGGCGAAGCCCAGACAAACGGCTAGCAAGGCACTGAATAACGCCTGAGAAACTAAATGCCGTTTTAATAAGCATGGCCTGAATATGGCGGGTTTTTATGCGGGACTAACTAGAAATAGACGATCCGCATCCTAGCGGAAGAAGTCGGGTAACGCAACACATCTTGCAGCATCTAGAGTGAAACCCTCTGATTGTGGCGTTTAGCCAAGCCTAAAATTTTGCGGATGAAACCGCCTCCACGCTCTGCCCCTGCGCCGTCCGGCCAGCCGGATGCGGAAGGTACTGCGCCGCCGCCCAAGTTGCTCGATCGGATGCGCATCCACCTGCGCACGCGGCACTACAACATACGTACGGAAGAGGCTTACGTGGACTGGGCGCGGCGCTTTATTTTGTTCCATCGCAAACGCCATCCACAGGATATGGGGGCGACGGAGGTAGAGGCGTTTTTGAGCTATTTGGCGGTGGAGCGCAATGTGGCTGCTTCCACGCAAAACCAGGCCAAGGCGGCGTTGTTGTATTTGTACAAACAGGTGCTGGGGATGGATTTGCCCTGGCTCGATGAGGTCATACAGGCCAAGCGCCCCAAGCGTTTGCCGGTGGTGTTGACTCCAGCAGAGGTGCGTGCGCTGCTGATGCATACCGAGGGCACGCCGGGGCTGGTGATTCAGCTCATGTATGGCACGGGCTTGCGCTTGATGGAGGCGCTTCGCCTGCGTGTGAAGGATGTCGAGTTTGCCCGCCGTGAAATCACGGTGCGCGAGGGCAAGGGCAATAAAGACCGTGTGACGGTGTTGCCTGAAAATTTAATTGCCCCGCTGCAGGCGCAGTTGCAAAAGGCGCGGGCGCTGCATGAAAAGGATTTGGCTGCGGGCCTGGGGCGGGTGTTATTGCCCCATGCGCTGGCGGTCAAATACCCCAATGCAGACCAAGCTTGGGCATGGCAATGGGTGTTTCCGTCGCCCGTGCGCTCCACCGATCCGCGCCCGGATGTGCGTACCGGAGAATTATTGGAGCGGCGCCACCATATTTACCCCGAATCGGTGCAGCGCGCTGTGCGCGAGGCGGCGCGGCGGGCGGAGATTGCCAAGCCGGTGTCGCCCCATGTGCTGCGCCATTCCTTTGCCACGCATTTGCTGCAGGCGGGCTACGATATTCGCACGGTGCAAGAGCTACTCGGCCATGCCGATGTCAGCACCACCATGATTTACACCCATGTGCTGAACAAAGGCGGGCGGGGAATTTTGAGCCCGCTCGATGCGTTGTGAATCACAAAGGCCCGCTACCGGGTCTGTAGGCTGACCAATGGCAGAGGTGGTAACGCCCCATCAGCCAGTCAGCGGTTGCGGCACCAGTTTTAAACCCAGCGCCTGCATGACTTTGACGATGGTGGCGTAACTGGGGTTGCCGGTGGCGCAAAGGGAGCGGTAGAGCGCTTCACGCGTCAGGCCGGTATCGCGGGCCAGTTGCGTCATGCCACGGGCGCGGGCTATGTCGCCCAGGGCGGCTGCCAGCAGTGTGGGGTCGTTGTCCTCCAGCACCACGGTCAGGTATTCGGCAATTTTTTCTTCGCTGTCGAGGTAATCCGCAACGTCGAAAGTTTGCAAGTCGGCAATGTGGGTCATTGGTCAGTCCTCCAACGTTCTGGACAAGGCTTTGGCTGCAGCAATGTCCTTGTCTTGTGTGGATTTGTCGCCACCGCCGAGCATCACCACGATGACCGCGCCGCGCTGGACGTAATACATACGCCAGCCCGGCCCAAAGTCCTCGCGCATCTCAAACACGCCATCACCCACGGGTTTGACGTCGCCCAGAAGCCCCAGTTCGACTTTTTTCAATCGTTTCAACAAGCGCACCTGCACTTTGAAGTCGCGCAGGTTGCCTATCCAGTGCTCAAAGGCTTCGTGCTTGCGGATCGTAAACATGGGTTAGTGTAACCCATGGGTTACGGAATTCCAGCCATTACCGCAGAGAAAACGCCAGGATGGTGTGTGATTTACCCCAATTCACTCACCGGCACGCAGCTGCAAAACAGGTTGCGGTCGCCGTACACGTTGTCCACCCGGCCCACGGGGGCCCAGTATTTGGACTGGCGCAGGCTGGCCACCGGGTAGGCGGCGGCTTCGCGCGTGTAGGGGTGGCTCCAGTCCTGGGCCAGCAGGGTGGCGGCGGTGTGCGGGGCGTTTTTCAGGGGGTTGTCGTCCTGCGGCCAGGTGCCGTTTTCCACTTGGCGGATTTCATCGCGGATGGCGATCATGGCGGCGATGAAGCGTTCCAGTTCGGCCAGGTCTTCGCTTTCGGTCGGCTCCACCATCAGCGTGTTGGCCACGGGGAAGCTCAACGTGGGGGCGTGGAAGCCGTAGTCGATCAGGCGCTTGGCGACGTCCTCGGCCATGATGCCGCTGGTTTCCTTCAACTGGCGCAGGTCCAGGATGCACTCGTGCGCGACGTGGCCGTTGGCGCTCGCGTACAGCGTGGGGTAGTGGTTCTTCAGGCGTGCGCTGATGTAGTTGGCGCTGAGGATGGCGACTTCGGTGGCCGCCGTCAGGCCCTCGGCGCCCATCATGCGGATGTACATCCAGCTGATCGGCAGCACGGCTGCATTGCCCAGGGGGGCGGCACTCACCGCACCCACCCGGCCTTGCTGGCCTGCGCTGGCGTGGCCGGGCAGGAAGGGCACCAGGTCTTGCACCACGCACACCGGGCCGACGCCGGGGCCGCCGCCGCCGTGGGGGATGCAGAAGGTTTTGTGCAGGTTCAGGTGGCTGACGTCGCCGCCAAACTCGCCCGGCGCGGCCACGCCGACCAGGGCGTTCATGTTGGCGCCGTCCACGTACACGCGCCCGCCGTGGCGGTGCACGATCTGGCACAGCTCCTTGACCTGGGTTTCAAAAACGCCGTGCGTGCTGGGGTAGGTGATCATCACGCAGGCCAGATTCTGGCTGTGCTTTTCGCACTGGGCCTGCAAGTCCTGCATATCGACGTTGCCGTTCTCGTCGCATTTGGTGACGACGACCTGCATCCCCACCATCTGCGCGCTCGCCGGGTTGGTGCCGTGGGCGCTGCTGGGGATCAGGCAGATATTGCGGTGCGCGTTGCCCTGCGCCTCGTGCCAGCCCTTGATGGCCAAGAGGCCGGCGTATTCGCCCTGGCTGCCGGCGTTGGGCTGCAGGCTGACGCCGGCATAGCCGGTGGCCTGGCACAGCCAGGCGCGCAGTTGCTCGTCGAGCAGGCGGTAGCCTTCGAGCTGGTCGGCGGGCGCGAACGGGTGCACGTTCGCGAATTCGGGCCAGGTGATCGGGATCATCTCGCTCGTGGCGTTGAGCTTCATGGTGCAGCTGCCCAGCGGGATCATGCTGCGGTCTAGCGCCAAGTCCTTGTCGCTCAAGGTGCGGATGTAGCGCAGCATGGCTGTCTCGCTGTGGTGCGTGTTGAACACCGGGTGCGTGAGGAAGCTGCTGGTGCGCAGCAGGCTGGCGGGAATCAAGCTGGCGGCATTTTCCAGTGCTTCTACGCTGGGCTGGGCGGCGCTGGGCGCCAGGGCCTGCCACAGCAGGGCCAGGTCGGCGCGGGTGCTGGTTTCGTCGAGCGAGATGCCCACGCACTGGCTGCGCTGTGCGCCCGAGAACGCGCGCAGGTTGGCTCCGGCGGCCAGGGCGCGCTGCACGGCGGCCTGGGCGGCTTCGCTGCTGCCCAGGTCGATGGTCAGGGTGTCGAAGGCGCTGGCGTGCAAGAGCTTGAGGCCCATTTGCTGCACGCCTGCGGCCAGGATGGCCGTCAGGCGCGCCACGCGCTGGGCGATGCGCGCCAGGCCCGCCGGGCCGTGGTACACGGCGTACATGCTGGCAATCACTGCGGGCAGCACCTGCGCGGTGCAGATATTGGAGGTGGCTTTTTCGCGGCGGATGTGTTGCTCGCGCGTTTGCAGCGCCAGGCGGTAGGCGGGCGCGCCGTGCGCGTCCACGCTCACGCCCACCAGGCGGCCGGGCATGGAGCGCTTGAACGCATCCTGGCAGGCCATGTAGCCAGCGTGCGGGCCGCCCGCGCCCATGGGCATACCAAAACGCTGGGTGGTGCCGATGACGATGTCGGCACCCATTTCGCCGGGGGCCTTGAGCAGGGTCAGCGCCAGCAGGTCAGCAGCGAGGATGAAGGCTGCGCCCTTGGCGTGGATGAGGTCGGCGCTTTGCTGCCAGTCGGCCAGCCAGCCGGTCGAGCCTGGGTATTGGTTGAGGGCGGCAAAGTAGTCGTCGCCGTTGATGGCGGCGATCCATTCGTCGGCCGAGCGGATGACCTTGACGGTGAAGCCCAGCGGCGCGGCGCGGGTCTGGATCACCTCGATGGTCTGCGGGTGGCAGTCGCCCGAGACGATGAAGACGTTGCCCTTGGCCTTGACGGAGCGGCGCGCCAGCGTCATGGCTTCGGCGGCGGCGGTGGCTTCGTCGAGCATGGAGGCGTTGGCGATGTCCATGCCGGTCAGGTCGGTGACCATGGTCTGGAAGTTGACCAGCGCCTCCATGCGGCCCTGGCTGATTTCGGCCTGGTAGGGCGTGTAGGCGGTGTACCAGGCGGGGTTTTCGAGGATGTTGCGCAGGATGACGCCCGGCGTGTGCGTGCCGTAGTAGCCCTGGCCGATGAAGCTCTTCTTCACCTGGTTCTTGGCGGCGATGGCCTTGAGTTCGGCCAGCGCATCGGCCTCGGTGCAGGCCGGGGGCAGGTCCATGGCCTGGGCACGGGCGATGGAGCGCGGCACGATGGAGGCAACCAGGGCGTGCCGTGTGGCTTCGCCAATCACGCTGAGCATGTGTGCCTCGTCGGCGGCATCGATGCCGATGTGGCGGGGGATGAATTCGCCGGGGTTTTCCAGCGCGGACAGGGGCAGGGCGGCAGGGGCGTTCATGGGGCCAGTCTCAAATGCTATTAAAAAAGTAGCTGCTTGCGCTGGTCTATCAAGGAGTTGAGGCAGATTTATTCCTCAAACCCTTTGTGGTCCAGCGCAAGCAGCTATGTTTTTTGATGGGGGTGTCGGGGCTCAGGCGTTGGCGGCGAAGTTGCCGTAGGCGGTCTCGTCCATCAGCGCGTCGAGCTCGGCGGGCTTGGAGAGCTTGACCTTGAAGAACCAGCCGCTGGCCAGCGGGTCGCTGTTGGCCAGCGAGGGGTCGGCGCGCAGGGCTTCGTTCACTTCCACGATTTCGCCCGAAACCGGCATGTACACGTCGGCAGCGGCCTTGACGGATTCGACCACGCCGGCGACTTCGCCCTGGGCGAAGGTTTTGCCCACTTCGGGCAGATCGACGAACACCACGTCGCCCAGCGCGTCCTGCGCGTGCACGGTGATGCCGACGACGGCGGCGTTGGTGTCAGCGGCGTTGATCCACTCGTGGTCTTGGGAGAATTTGATGGTCATGGAAGGCTCCGAAAAAAAGATGAAAAGCGTGTATGGAGAAAGGCCCAGGGCGCACTGTAGCGGCCTGGCGCCTTGCGGGAAGGGGGGTTAGCCCCGGAAATAGCGCGGCGGCACGAAGGGCGTGGGCGCCACCACCATCGGCACGGGCTTGCCGCGCACGATGGCAAAAATCTCGGTGCCGGGGGCGGCGTAGTCGGGCTGCACGTAGGCCAGGGCAATGGGCTGGTTGAGCGTGGGTGCGAGCAGGCCGCTGGTCACCTGGCCGATGGGCTGGCCGTCCATGTTCTCCAGCACGGCGGGCTCGCGCACCGGCACGCGTTCCTTGGCGATCAGGCCGACGCGTTTTTTCGTCAGCACGGCCGGGTTGTCGATCTGTGCCAGCACCGTCTCGGCCCCCGGAAAGCCGCCCGCGCGCGCGCCGCCGGTGCGGCGCACTTTCTGGATGGCCCAGTTCAGCGCCGCCTCGGGCGGCGTGGTGCTGCGGTCGATGTCGTTGCCGTACAGGCACAGGCCGGCTTCGAGGCGCAGCGAGTTGCGTGCGCCCAGGCCAATCGGTTTGACTTCGGGCTCGGCCAGCAGGGCGCGCGCCAGGGCCTCGGCCTGCGCGCCGGGCACGGAGATTTCAAAGCCGTCCTCGCCGGTGTAGCCGCTGCGGGTGATGAACAGCTCGGCGCCGTTCCAGCGGAAAGCGCCGCCGCTCATGAACACCAGCTGCTCGGCGCCAGGCACCAGGCGCGCCAGGGCGGCGGCGGCTTGCGGGCCCTGCAGCGCCAGCAGGCCCTGGGTGGGCATGAGCTCGATCCGGCAGCGGCTGCCGATGCGCGCCTGGATGTGGGCGATGTCGCCCGCCTTGCAGGCGCCGTTGACGATGACGAACAGGGTGCTCTCGCCGTTGACCAGGCCCTGGTTGAAGAACATCAGGTCGTCGATGATGCCGCCTTCGTCGTTCAGCAGCAGGCCGTAGCGCTGCTTGCCTTCGGGCAGGCCGGCTACGTCCACGGGCACCAGGGTCTCGAAGGCGGCAGCGGCGTCGGGGCCGACGAGCTTGAGCTGGCCCATGTGCGAGACGTCGAACAGGCCCGCCGCCTGGCGCGTGTGCAGGTGCTCGGCCATCAGGCCGGCGGGGTATTGCACCGGCATGGAGTAGCCCGCAAAGGGCACCATGCGCGCGCCCAGTTCCAGGTGCAGGGCGTTCAGGGGGGTGGTCAGCAGGTCGGCGGTGGACACGGGTGTTTCTCCAGGGCAAATGCGGGCCATGGCGCGCTGGCCACGGTGTTTGCCCTGCTGTCCTCTTTACCTGAGAGATTCACCCCGCTGCTGCAACGCATGGGGGCTTGCTCCTTCGGTGGGCCGCGTCGCTGCGGCGGCCTCTCTCCAGCAAGGGAACGCCCGTGTCGCCACGGGCGCTTGG
>JAJTBK010000195.1 GCA_021286965.1 Comamonadaceae bacterium
GGCGGTACAGGTCGTTCAGGTCGGACGTGGCAAAGCGCCCGCCATCGAGCGGCACCAGCGGACGCAGGTCCGGCGGCAGCACGGGCAGCACTTCGAGCACCATCCACTCGGGCTTGATACCCGACTTCTTGAAGGCTTCGAGCACCTTCAGGCGCTTGGCGTTCTTCTTGACCTTGACTTCGGAGCCCGTGAGGTCGCCGCGCAGGCGCTCGATCTCGGCTTCGATGTCGATGGCTTCGAGCAAGTCCTTGATGCCCTCGGCACCCATCTTGGCCTGGAACTCGTCGCCGAATTCGCGCAGCTTGGCGTCGTAGTCGTCCTCGCTCATGATGGAGAACTTCTTGAGCGGCGTCATGCCCGGGTCGGTGACGACGTAGGCTTCAAAGTACAGCACGCGCTCGATGTCGCGCAGCGTCATGTCCAGCACCAGGCCCAGACGCGAGGGCAGCGACTTCAGGAACCAGATGTGGGCGCAGGGCGCGGCCAGGTCGATGTGGCCCATGCGCTCGCGGCGCACCTTGGTCTGCGTGACTTCAACGCCGCACTTCTCGCAGATCACGCCACGGTGCTTGAGGCGCTTGTACTTGCCGCACAGGCACTCGTAGTCCTTGATGGGGCCGAAGATCTTGGCGCAGAACAGACCGTCGCGCTCGGGCTTGAACGTGCGGTAGTTGATGGTCTCGGGCTTTTTCACCTCACCGAAGGACCAGGAACGGATTTTCTCCGGCGAGGCCATGCCGATCTTGATGGCATCGAAATGCTCATCCGGCGTGAATTGCTTGAACAGGTCGAGTAACGATTTCATAGACTCAGTTCCTCTATCAAAAATCATAGCTGGTGACGCTTGATTGGCACGGTTTTGCGTATGTTTTCCATCGCAAAACCGCATCCAACAAGCGTCAAGCGCTCACTTTTTTATACAAACCCCTGAGGGAACTCAGGAGCGCTCCAGCTCGATGTCCAGGCCCAGGGAACGGAGTTCCTTGACCAGCACATTGAACGACTCCGGCATACCGGCCTCGATGGCGTGTTCACCCTTGACGATGTTCTCGTACACCTTGGTACGGCCTTGCACGTCGTCGGACTTGACGGTGAGCATTTCCTGCAGCACGTAGGACGCGCCATAGGCTTCGAGCGCCCACACTTCCATCTCACCGAAACGCTGGCCGCCGAACTGCGCCTTGCCGCCCAGGGGCTGCTGCGTGACGAGCGAGTACGGGCCGGTCGAGCGCGCGTGCATCTTGTCGTCCACCAGGTGGTGCAGCTTGAGGTAGTGCATGTAGCCGACGGTGGTCGGGCGCTCAAAGCGCTCGCCCGTGCGCCCGTCGATCAGCCACGCCTGGGTACGGGCCTCGGTCAGGCCCTTGCGCTCCTTCAGAGCGTCCGGGTAGGCCAGCTTGAGCATGTCCTTGATCTCGGCCTCGGAGGCGCCATCGAACACCGGCGAGGCAAACGGCACGCCCGTGGTCAGCTCCTGCGCCATGGCCATGATCTGGCCATCGCTCAGCTGCGACAGGTCTTCCTTGCGGCCACGTGCGTTGTACACCTCGTCGAGGAAGCCGCGCACCTCGGCCGTAGCCGCCTGGTCGCGCAGCATGTCGCCAATGCGCTGGCCCAGGCCCTTGCCGGCCCAGCCCAAGTGCACTTCCAGCACCTGACCGATGTTCATGCGGGACGGCACGCCCAGCGGGTTCAGGACGATATCGACCGGCGTGCCGTCGGCCATTTGCGGCATGTCTTCCACCGGCGTGATCTTGGAGACCACACCCTTGTTGCCGTGGCGCCCGGCCATCTTGTCGCCAGGCTGCAGGCGGCGCTTGACGGCCAGGTAGACCTTGACCATCTTCAGCACGCCAGCGGGCAGCTCGTCGCCTTGCGTCAACTTCTTGCGCTTTTCCTCGAAGGCCAGGTCGAAGCTGTGGCGCGTCTGCTCCATGGCGTTCTTCATGGATTCGAGCTGCGCCGCCACGGCCTCGTCCGCCGGGCGGATGTCGAACCAGTGGTGTTTCTCGACGCCGGCCAGGTATTCCTGGTCCAGGGTCGCGCCCTTGGCCAGCTTTTGCGGGCCGCCATTGGCTTTTTTGCCCAGCAGCAGCTTTTCGATACGGTCGAACTGGTCGGCCTCGACGATGCGCAGCTGGTCGTTCAGATCGAGGCGGAAGCGCTTCAATTCATCGTCGATGATTTGCTGCGCACGCTTGTCGCGCTGGATGCCTTCGCGCGTGAACACCTGCACGTCGATGACGGTGCCGCTCATGCCCGAGGGCACGCGCGGCGAGGTGTCCTTCACGTCCGCAGCC
>JAJTBK010000176.1 GCA_021286965.1 Comamonadaceae bacterium
AAGGGTTCAAAAATGGCTGTAGGGCTTGCCAGACAAGCGCAAGCAGCTATCAAAACAATAGTTTAGCCAAGCGCCTCGCTGCGCTGCAGCGCAAACGGCGGCAAGCCTTTGAGCAGGCGCTGGCCGTAATTGGTGCGCACCAGGCGCTTGTCGTAGCAGTACACATGGGCCTGGTCGTCTTCGGTGCGAATCGCCCGGCCCACCCACTGCGCCAGGCGGATGGCGGTGGCAGGCACGACCAGTTCGCTGAACGGGTCGCGCCCGCTGGCGCGCAGCCATTCGGCGCGGGCCTCGCCCACGGGGTCGTCGGGCGGGGCAAAGGGCAGCTTGGTGATGAAGAGCGACTCGCACAGGCTGCCGGGCAAATCCAGTCCCTCGCCAAAGGACTGCATCCCAAAAATGATGGACGGCTGGCCTGCGCCCACGCGCTCGCGGTGCTGGCGCAAGAGCTGCTGGCGCGGCCACTGGTTTTGCACCAGCACGCTGGCGCGCAGGGCGGTGGGCAGGGCCTCCACCGCCTGGCGCATCTGCTCGCGCGAGGTGAACAGCACCAGCGCGCCCGAGGCCACCTGCGCCAGGTCGCACAGCAGGGCGTCCACCATCTCGGTGGTGAAGGCGGCGGCGTCCCGTGGTTCAGCGCGGGTTTCGCGGGCGACGAGCGTGCCCTGGCGGGCGTAGTCGAAGGGGCTGGGCACGGTGAGCGTGGTCACGTCGGGGTCGCCGTGCAGGCCGCTTTCGCGCAGGAAGAAATCAAACTGCCCGCAGCTCGTGAGCGTGGCCGAGGTGAGCACCGCGCCGCGCACGCCCGACCACAGGTGCTGGCGCAGGGTGTTGCCCGGCAGCACCGGGTTGGCGTGGGCGCGCAGCACCAAAAACTCGCCCTCCTGCGCCAGGGTGAACCATTTGGCAGCAGGCACGGCGCCCTCGGGCGCTTCTTGCAGCAGCAGCTGGGCGCAGGCGTGCACGCCTTCGAGCCGGGGCGCCAGGGCGCCGGCCTGGGCGTAGAGCTGCGACAGGCGGCGCGCATCTTCGGGCTTGTCGCGCAGCTGGCTGCGCAGCGCCTTGGCGATGGCGCGCAGCGCGTCGATAAAGCCGCCCGCATGGTGCGCCGCCTGGCCCAGGGGCTCGGCCAGGGCGGCGGGCAGCAGGCCGCCGGGCAGGCGCGCGCGCGTGGGCTGGCTGCTGGCAAAGCGCCGCCCTTTGTCGGGCACGGGCGCCTGCAGCGCGTGGCCGTGCAACTCCAGCGCCAGGCGGGCCACCTCTTGCAGCGCGGCGCGCAGGCGGGCGGCGTGCTGGGGCACGTCGGCAATTTCTTCGACCTCGACGAGCTGGCCGATGCGCAGCGCCCGGCTGGCGAGTTTGTCGATCCACGACAGGCGCGAGAGATCCATCTCCGAGCCGAACTGCGCCAGCGCCGTGGCCGGCAGGTGGTGCGCTTCGTCGAGGATGAGCAGGCAGTTGTCGAGCTCGGGCAGCAGCCGCGCGCCGATGGAGGACAGCAGCAAATCGTGGTTCGCCACAATGACCTGCGCCGCCACCAGCTCCTTGCGCCGCTCGAAGTAGCTGCAGCTGGAAAACAGCGGGCAGTGCTTGTTGGTGCAGGTGTGCGCGTCGGCGGCCACGCTGGCCCACAGCTCGGGCTCGGGCGGGGTCGGCAGCTCGTCGCGGTCGCCATTCCACTGGCTGCTGGCCAGGGTGTCGGCCAGCTGGGTGTAGAACTGCTGGCGCTCGCCGTGGGCGCGGCTGCTGCGCAGGGCGGCGCGCTGCTCCTGGGCCTGCTCGGCCAGCAGGTCGTCGGGCACCACGTCGTCGTCCTCGCCCACGCCGCTGGCCAGGCGTTCGAGCTTGAGCTTGCACACATAGCGCCCGCGCCCCTTGGCCAGGGCAAAGGCAAAGGGCTGCGCCATGCGCGCCGCCAGCTGCGGCAAATCCTTGTGCACGAGCTGCTCCTGCAGCGCCACGGTGGCCGTCGAAATCACCACCCGCGTGCCCCGCGCCAGCGCCACGTGGATAGCCGCCGCGCTGTAAGCCAGCGACTTGCCCACGCCCGTGCCCGCCTCGATCACGGCCAGGGCGCGCTGCGCCGGCACCTCGCCCTCGCCCTCGCCTTCTTCCACCTTGCCCAGCTGCGCGGCGCTGCAGGTCTGCGCCACCTGCGCCGCCATGCTGCGCTGGCCGGCGCGGGGACGAAAACCGTCGGCGGCCTGCACCACGGCGTCAAACTGTTGCAGGGCCGCTTCGGCCCATTCGGTGGGGGACATAGGGGGGCGAGTGTGGCACAGGGGAAATGCCTCTGGAATCTATCGCCCCTACCAGGCGATACCACCGCCGTCGGCGTACAGTGTCACCCCCGTATTTTTCTTTGCCTTTGCCCATGTCCGCCGAACTTCTCGACACTGCCCGCCACCTGCGCATTTTTGGCCACGTGCAAGGGGTGTACTACCGCCAATCGACCATTGCCCAGGCCCTGCAGCGGGGTCTGCGCGGTTGGGTGCGTAACCGCAGCGACGGCACGGTGGAGGCCCTGGTCTGCGGCCCGCAGGCGCAGGTGCAGGCGTTGATCGACTGGGCGCACCAGGGCCCGTCGGCGGCGCAGGTGGAGCGGGTGGAGGTCAGCGCCCACCTGCCCGAGCCGGCGCCGGCGGCCGGTTTTGTGCAGCGCGAGACGCTGTAAACGTTGCCGCGCTAGCGCTACAGCCCCAGGTCGTCGGCGAGCTGGTTCATGCGCTGGGCTACTTGGGCGTCCATGGCCATGGTGCGGCCCCATTCGCGCTGGGTTTCGCCGGGCCATTTGTTCGTCGCGTCCATGCCCATCTTGCTGCCCAGACCGGCCACGGGCGAGGCGAAGTCCAGGTAGTCGATGGGCGTGTGCTCAATCAGCATCGTGTCGCGCACCGGATCCATGCGCGTGCTCATGGCCCAGACCACTTCTTTCCAGTCGCGCACGTCGATATCGTCATCGACCACGACGATGAACTTGGTGTACAGGAACTGGCGCAGGTGGCTCCACACGCCCATCATCACGCGCCGCGCGTGGCCGGCGTAGGCTTTTTTGATGCGCACCACGGCTAGCCGATAGCTGCAGGCCTCGGGCGGCAGGTAGAAGTCGATGATCTCGGGGAAGGCGCGCTGCAAGAGCGGCACAAACAGTTCGTTCAGCGCCAGCCCCAGCATGGCGGGCTCGTCGGGCGGTTTGCCGGTGTAGGTGCTGTGGTAGAGCGCGTCCTGGCGCTGGGTGATGCGCTCGACGGTGAACACCGGGAACTCGGCGCATTCGTTGTAGTAGCCGGTGTGGTCGCCGTACGGGCCTTCGAGCGCGTGCTGCCAGCCGCTGGGGTGATTCGCGTCGGGGTGGATGTGGCCTTCGAGCACGATCTCGGCCTGGGCCGGCACCGAGAGCGGCACGCCCCGCGCATCGGCGACCTCGGTGCGTGCGCCGCGCAGCAGGCCGGCAAACTGGTATTCGGAGAGGCTGTCGGGCACGGGCGTGACGGCGCCGAGGATGGTCGCCGGGTCGGCGCCAATCGCCACCGCCACCGGGTAGGGTTGGCCGGGGTGTTGGCGGCAGTGCTCGGCAAAATCGAGCGCCCCGCCCCGGTGCGAGAGCCAGCGCATGATGAGCTGGTTCTTGCCGATCACCTGCTGGCGGTAGATGCCCAGGTTCTGCCGCGCCTTGTGCGGCCCGCGCGTGATGGTCAGGCCCCAGGTGACCAGCGGCGCGACGTCGCCGGGCCAGCAGTGCTGGATCGGCAGGCGGCCCAGGTCCACGTCGCTGCCTTCCCACACGATTTGCTGGCAGGGCGGGCGGCGCACCTGGGATGGCGCCATGCTCCACAGCGTCTTGAGCAGGTCGCGCCGGCCCCACAGGTCCTTCATGCCGCGCGGCGGCTCGGGCTCCTTGAGCTGCGCCAGCACCTCGCCAAAGGCGCGGATCTCGGGTAAGCCCGCCACGCCCAGCGCGCGCGCCACGCGGCCGGGGGTGCCGAACAGGTTGGCCAGCACCGGCATGGTGTGGCCGGTGGGCTTTTCAAACAGCAGCGCCGGACCGCCGGCGCGCAGCACGCGGTCGGCCAGCGCGGTCATCTCCAGGTGCGGCGAGACCGGGGCAGTGATGCGGCGCAGCTCGCCAGCGGCTTCGAGCTGGGCCATGAAGTCGCGCAGGTCGCGGTAGTGCATTTTCAGGATCAAAAATGGCGCTAGCGCTTGTAAATCAAGCGCTAGCAGCTATGAAAACAATAGCGAAAATCAAGCATCCAGCGGCAGGCCGGGCCAGCGGGTGACGAGGTCGTGCTCGATGCCCAGCAGGTCCAGGGCGCGGGCCGCGCTGTGGTCCACGATCTCGCCCACCGTGGTCGGGCGCTGGTAGAAGGCGGGCATGGGCGGGCAGCAGATGGCGCCCAGCTCGGTGGCCGTGGCCATGTTGCGCAGGTGCACCAGGTGCAGCGGCGACTCGCGCGTGAGCAGCACCAGGCGGCGGCGCTCTTTGAGCACCACGTCGGCGGCGCGCGTCAGCAGGTTGTCGGCCAGGCCATGGGCGATGGCCGCCAGGGTGCGCATGGAACAGGGGGCAACCACCATGCCGAGCGTGGCAAACGAGCCGCTGGCGATGCTGGCGCCGACGTTGGCGATGTCGTGCACCTCGTCGGCCAGGGACTCGACCTCCGGGCGCGACAGATCCATTTCGTGGCGCAGGTTGCGCCAGCCGGCGTCGGAGACGACCAGGTGCGACTCGATGCCGCCAATTTGACGCAGCATCTGCAGCAGGCGCGCGCCATAGACCGCGCCGCTGGCGCCGGAGATGCCGACAATGACGCGCGCACGGCTCATGCCGCCTCCTGGCGCAGGGGCTTGTCGAGCAGGTCGGCCTCGACCTGGCCGAGCACCTGCGCCGCCTGTTCGGCGTCAAAGTCCTGGTGGTTGCGCTTTTTCACGCCGTATTTGTGCAGCTGGTAGTGGCGCGCGGGCGCTATGCCGTGGCGCGCCAGGCTGTGGTTGACGCATTCGAGCGGGCAGCCGTCGAGGGCGATGATGGCGCGCCCCGATTGGGCGAGCTTGACCAGCTGCGGCACGTCGCCGCCCACGCCGGCGATGCACGACATTTCGGCCACGCCGCGCCGATCCATTTGCACCGCGACATGGTTGGCCAGCTGCGCCGCGCTGGAGCAGCCCGAGCAGGAATACACCAGCGGCAGGTGCGCGCTGGAAGTGGCAGGGTCGTCACTCATGGCCGGCCTCCCAACAGGGCTGAGAGCGAGGGCAGCGGCGGCAGCTGGCGCGCCAGGTGCGGTGCGCGGCGCGCGAGCACGGCGCGCGGGCTCCAGTGCGCCGGGTCGAACACCGGCAGCTCGAGCGCATCGAGGGCGTTTTTCACCACCAGGCCGAGCTCGGTGTCGCCTTCCATCACCAGGCGGCGGTTGAAGAACAGGGTGTCGGGGTCCTGGCGGCGCTGCGCCAGCAGCATGAAGTCCTGCGCGTTGGCGCTGATGGCCAGGTCGGGCTCGGCCTGCGCGCTGCTGGGCACGAAGCGCTGGCCGTTCCAGGAGAAGTCAAACGCCAGGCGCGCATCGCGCACGCGAATGGCCAGGTGCTTGCCTTGCAGCAGGTCTGTGACGTCCTGCGGCAGCTGGCGCGCGAGCGCAAAGTTGATCGCTGTGACCAGCAGCACGGAGCCCGGGTAGGCGGGCAGGCGCGCCAGCACGGCGCCCACGGGCGCCGGCAGGGTGAAGGGGGCGGGAGAGGCCATCATGGGCAATCCTTCAAAAAACGTCAGGGCAAGGCCGGTTCTACCAGATCGAGCCCGGGTTTTCCATGCCAATACCCGTTGCAGGGCTGCTCGGGCATGAAGGGGCGCAACGCCGCCAGCTGCGCCGGTGCGTCCTGCGGCGCGCGGCGCGCGGCGTCGAAGGCGGCAATGATTTTGTCCATGTGCTGCGACTGCGGCGACAGGCGCAGCACGTCCACGCCCAGGGCCTGCAGCTGCGGCAGGTCGGCGATCAGGTTGTGCACCTTGGCCGATTGCGTCTGGATGCCGTTGATGACCAGGAAGGATTCGCTCTCGCGCGTGGCCAGCAGCTGGCCATCGGGATGCTCGATGCAGCGAAAACCGCAATCGTCCTTCGGCAGGTTGTAGTGGCGCGCCGTAAAGCAGCGCGCCGAGAACGCCAGCGGCATCCGGCCATAGGCAAAGACTTCGGTCTGCAGGCCGGCGGGCTTGTGCGCCAGGATGGCGGCGAGGTCGCTCTGGCGCATCTCCAGCGGCATGACCCAGCGCGTGGCGCCCAGGCTGGCCATCCAGGCCAGGGTGTCGGCGTTGAAGACGTTGAGCTGCGCCCCGGCGACGAAGGCACGCTGGCCCGCCAGGCTGTGCACCGCGCCCATGTCGCCGGCCTCGACCAGGAACTCGGTGTGGCGCGTGATCTTGTGCATGTCGGCCACGTCGCTGGTCGATTCGAGCAGCACCATGGTGGACATCACCGGCTCCTTGCCGGCGTCCTGCAACATGCGGGCGATGTCCAGCCAATCGCTCTGGCGCAGCTCGTGGCGGCGCGAGCACACGGCCTCGCCGAGGTAGACGATGTCCACGGCGCTCTCGGCCATGGCTTGGTAGAACGCAAAAACGGTGTCGCGCGGCCAGTAATACTGCAGCGGGCCCAGGGCTAGTTTGATCATGGTGTTCTCGTGTTCTTGTTGTTATTTCCAGGGCCGGTGGTAGGCCCCCAGGGTGTGCTGCTGGCCTTCGGCCACCTGGTCGAGGCTGGCCATCCAGGCCGTCTTGGGCGCGTACAAATGGCCCTGCGCCATGCAGTGGTCAATCGCCTCGCGCCACACCTTGGTGACCTGCGCGACGTAGGCCGGGCTCCTCTGGCGGCCTTCGATCTTGAAGGCGCGCACGCCCATCTTCACCAGCTGCGGCAAGAGCTCCAGGGTGTTGAGGCTGGTGGGCTCTTCGAGGGCGTAGTAGTTGTGCTCGTCGCCGACGTCAAAGCGCCCCTTGCACAGCGTCGGGTAGCCGGCGTTCTCGCCCTGGCCGTACTTGTCGATGAGCACGCCGTTCAGGCGCGATTCGACGCCGCTCGGCGTCTCCTTCCAGCGCACGAACTTGGCCGGCGAGCACACGCCGTGCGTGTTCGGCGACTCGCCCGTGGCGTACGACGAGAGCGCGCAGCGCCCCTCGACCATCACGCACAGGCTGCCAAAGCCAAAGACTTCGATCTCGACCGGCGTGCGCTGTGCCACCTGCTTGACCTGCTCGAGCGAGAGCACGCGCGGCAGCACCGCGCGCTGGATGTTGAACTGCTGGTGGTACAGGTTGATGGCGTCGTGGTTCGTGGCCGAACCCTGCACCGACAGGTGCAGGCGCAGGTCGGGGTGCTTGTCGCAGGCGTAGCGCATCAACCCCGGGTCGGCCAGGATGATGGCGTCAATGCCCCAGGCGCTGGCGCGGTCCACGGCAGCGCGCCAGGGCGCGGGGTTGCTCGCCTGCGGGTAGGTGTTGAGCGCCAACAGCACCTTGCGGCCGCGCTGGTGGGCGTAGGCGATGCCTTCCTGGATGGCTTTTTCGTCAAAATTGAGGCCGGCGAAGTTGCGCGCGTTGGTCGCATCGCGCAGGCCCAGGTAGACGCAGTCAGCGCCGCCATCGATGGCGTTTTTCAGCGCCGGCAGGCTGCCGGCAGGGCACACGAGTTCGGGGGGCTGGGGCGCAGCGCCGGGTGCGGGGGCGCTGGCGCTGGAGGCACCGGCCAGCGGGTGCTCCAGGGTGGTTGCGGTGTCGGTCACGTGGTTTCCTCGGCGCGGCATCCACGCGCCGCGCATGGGGGCGCACCTTAGCCAGATGGACACCGGCACGCCATGACGTGGGTCAACGGCACGCCACAATACCCTACGACGCTCCTGGGATTTTGGTCTTCAGATAAGAGCCAAGACACTATATTTTAAATAGCGCCCCACGCTTATCCATCAAGCGCTTCAGGCCGATGGAATGGTTTTTTGCAACCAGCGGCGCAACAGGTCGAACACCGGCTCGGCCAGCTCCGGGCTTTCGTTGAACAGCTCGTGGTACAGCGGGCCCAATTCATGGGCCTGCACCACACTGCGCGGCGCAGCGGCGGCAAAGGCGCGGCTGCCAGCGGGGTTGACCAGGCGATCATCCCCCGCCCACAGCAGCAGCGTCGGCACCCGCCAGCCGGGGGCAGCCGCGATGGTGGCCGGGCCCGTCCGGGCAATGAAGCGCGCCAGGCGCGCGCTGATGCGGTCGTGGCACAGCGGGTCGCGCTGGTAGCGCGCCACGACCTCGGCGTCGTGCGAGAGGTAGCGTGCATCGAGCCCGTTGCCCAGGCGCAGCCCCGGGGCGATGCGCGGCACCCAGCGCAGCAGCCAGCGCTGCCAGGCGCTCAGGCCGGCATCGAGCGCGGGCGAGGACAGCACCAGCGCATCGACCGCGCGCAGCCCCCGGGCGACGAAGGCCGCCGCCACCAGGCCGCCCATGCTGTGCCCGAGCAGCACGAGTTTTTCGCCCTCGGCCATGCGCGCCCGGGTGGCATCGACGAGGTCGGCCAGATCGCGCAGCAGGCGCTCATCGTCGCCCAGGCCGCCGCGCGGGCCGCCCGATTCGCCATGGCCGTACTGGTCGTAGCCGCGCATGGCGTAGCCCCAGGCGTTGAGCTGCTGCGCCAGCGCGTCGTAACGCCCGGCGTGCTCGCCCAGGCCATGCACCAGCAGCACGGTGGCGCGCGGCGCGCCCTCGCCGGGCCAGTCCTGCAGGGCCAGGTTCTCACCATCGCTGGCGGTGAAAGTCGTCAGTTGGGAGGCGGACATGGGGATGGATGCGAAAAGAAAAGGGGGCCATCGTACGGGTTTTACAGACGGCACGCCCTGGCCACGCGCTGCGTCAGCGCCGGGCCGATGAGCAGCACGAGCAGAAAACGCGCCAGCTGCATGGCCATGACGAAGCCGGTATCGACCGCGCTGCCGGCAACGATCACGGCCATCGAGTCCGCGCCGCCGGGGCAGGTGGCGAGGAAGGCGCTGAGCGCATCCAGGCCCGTGGCCCAGTGCAGCACCGCGCCCGTCGCCAGGCCGACGAGCATCAGCAGCAGCGTGCACAGCAGCACCTGCGGCAGGGTGCGCAGCGCGTGCCGCAGGATGGCGTGCGTAAAGCGCAGGCCCACGCTCCAGCCCAGGCTGGCGTAAGACAGCCACAGCAGCGCCGGCGGCAGCGCGGGCGCCTGGCCCCACAGGTTTTGCAGCAGCACGGCGCCCAGCAGCGGCAGCACCATGGCGCCACCGGCCAGGCGCAGGCGCGGCGCCAGCAGCGTGCCCAGCAGCACCAGCGCTGCCGTCCAGCCCAGGCCGGCGGCGCTGGGCTGGCCCCACCAGGCGCTGGCGGCGGGCGCGGCAGCGGTGGCACCGACTGCGGCATCGCCCAGCACGGCGCGGCTCACCAGCGCCGCCACCAGGGTGATGAGCAGCAGCCGCGTGTACTGCATGAAGGCCACCAGGCGCATGTCGGCGCCGTACTGGCCGGCGAGCACCACCATGGCGGCGGAGGCGCCGGGCGTCATGCCCCACAGCGCGGTGCTGCCGGGCATGACCTGGCGGCGCATGAGCCACCAGCCCAGCACGGTGCTGGCGCCGATCAGGAGCAGGGTGGCGCCCAGGAACAGCGGCGCGTGGGCCCACACGGCGGCGAGCTGGCGCGGCTGCAGGCTTTGCGCCATGAGGCAGCCGAGCAGCGCCTGCCCGGCGTTGAAGCCCCAGGCCGGCAGCGCCAGCTGCACGCCGCGCACGGCCAGCAGCACGGCGAGCGCGCCGCTGCCGGCACACAGCAGCAGCCAGTGGCCAGCCGGGCGCAGGGACGGGAAACGATTTACTATCAAAAAAGGAGCTGCTTACGCTTGCCTACAAAGGGCTCGCGGCATAAAACATGCAAATTACGGCATGGCGGCGATGACCTGGGCGACGGCGGCGGTCAGGCGCTTGGCGTAGGGTACGTGCAGGAATTCGTTCGGGCCGTGGGCGTTGCTCTTGGGGCCGAGCACGCCGCAGACCATCATTTGCGCCTTCGGAAAGCCCTGGCTGAGCATGTTCATGAGCGGGATGGTGCCGCCCTGGCCGATGTAGCCCAGGCCGGCGCCAAACTGCGCCTGGCTGGCGCTTTGCAGTGCCTGCTCGAACCAGGGGGCTTCGGCGGGGGCGTTCCAGCCGTTGGCCGCGCCCTCGCTCTCCCAGGTGACGCGCGCCTGGTAGGGGGCGTTGTCTTCGAGCAGGGTTTTGAGCTCCTGCACGGCGGCGGCGGCGTCCACCAGCGGCGGCAGGCGCAGGCTGAGCTTGAAGGCGGTGTAGGGGCGCAGCACGTTGCCGGCGTCGCGCAGCGCCGGCAGGCCCTCGGCGCCGGTGACGGACAAGGTCGGCTCCCAGGTGCGGCGCAAGAGCGCCTGCGCCGGGTCGTCGGTGGTGGGCAGGGCCAGGGTGCTGGCGCCGCCGCAGTCGCTGTGCGCCCAGGGGTAGCTTTGGAACAGGCCGCGCCCGAGGATGGCGGCCGTGGCCTGCGCCTGCGCCTGGCGGGCGGGCGGGATGGGGCAGTGAAAGCTCGCCGGCAGCAGGCGGCCGGTGGCAGAGTCTTCGAGCCGGTCGAGCACCTGGCGCATGATGCGAAAGCTCGACGGCACCAGGCCCGAGGCGTCGCCCGAGTGGATGCCTTCGGTCAGGATTTGCACCTTGAGCGTGCCGCTGGCCATGCCGCGCAGGCTGGTGGTGAGCCACAGCTGGTCGTAGTTGCCCGCGCCCGAATCGAGGCAGACGACCAGGCCGACGTCGCCCAGGCGGCTCTTCAAGGCGTCGATGTAGGGCAGCAGGTCTTGCGAGCCGCTTTCCTCGCCGGTTTCGATCAGGCCGACGATGCGCGGGTGCGCCACGCCCTGGCGCTGGAGTTCTTGCACGGCGGCGATGCTGGCGTACACCGCGTAGCCGTCGTCGGCGCCACCCCGGCCGTAGAGCTTGCCGTCTTCGTAATGCGGCGTCCAGGGGCCCAGCCCTGCGCGCCAGCCGTCAAACTCAGGCTGCTTGTCCAGGTGGCCGTACATGAGCACGGTTTGGCTGCCGGGATGGTTGTGCGCGGCGACTTCAAAAAACAGCACCGGCGTGCGCCCGGGCAGGCGCACGATTTCGAGCTGCAGGCCGGCGACTTTTTGCGCCTGCACCCAGTCGGCGGCGTTGCGCAGCACGGTGTCGAGCAGGCCCTGCTGCTCCCAGTCGGGCGCGAACAGGGGCGATTTGGCGGGGATGCGGATGTAGTCGTGCAGCTGGGGCACGATGTCCTCGTCCCAGCGGCGGCTGAGGTGCGCCAGGGCGTCGGCGCTGTGCAATGGGTGGGGGCTGGCGTGGGGGGCGTTCATGGCAAAACCATCCAGGAAAGGCGCGGCCCGGGTCGGCGGGCGGCAGGGGGTGTCTATTGCAGCGACATCGGGAACGTACCGGGGTCGTCAAGCGTGGTCGCGGGGCTGCTGTAGGCGCGCGTCTGGGTCACGACCTCGACCCGGTTGCGGCCGTTTTGCTTGGCCTGGTACATGGCCCGGTCGGCGGCGTCGATGAGCATATCCCAGCTGTCGGTATCGGCCGGGTAGCCGCCGTATACCCCTATGCTGATCGTGACCGCGATCGCCTGCCCCTGCCAGTGGCAGACGGAGTCCTGCACGCTCTGGCGCAGCTGCTCGGCCAGCACCAGGGCGCCGGCGAGGTCGGTGTCGGGCAGCAGCACCAGAAATTCTTCACCGCCGTAGCGGCCGACCATGTCCTGGGTGCGCACGCGGTCGCACAGCACGTTGACGACGTGGCGCAGCACCTGGTCGCCGCCGAGATGGCCGTAGGCGTCGTTGACGCGCTTGAAGTGGTCGATGTCGAGCACCATGAGCGCAATCGGCTGGCGCGTGCGCTTGGCGCGCGCTACGTCGCGGTCCAGGGCAAAGATGATGAACCGCCGGTTGGCGACCCCGGTCAGGGCGTCGGTGGTGGCCAGGCGGCGGTTGCTGGCATCGAGCTTGTCGCGGCTCATGAAAACGAAACCGAGCGAAGCCATGAGCATGGCGGCAAAAGAGGCGACGAAGGTCAGGCTCAGCAGCGTTGCGCCGGACAGCCCCTGGGCCGCCGGCAGCACCCCAAGCAGCGCGCGCAACAGCAGCACCGCGATCATGGCGCGCAACGCCCAGCGCAGCAGGCGCAGGCCACGCCCCTTCAGGCGCGGCACGCTGCGGCGCAGCGCCCACAGCATGAGCCCCATCTGCAGGCACAAACACAGGC
>JAJTBK010000181.1 GCA_021286965.1 Comamonadaceae bacterium
CACCTTGATCGGCTCCAACGGCGCCGGCAAGACCACGACCATGAAGGCCGTCACCGCCACGCTGCTCGCCAACGACGGCGACATCGAGTACCTGGGCCGCAGCATCAAGGGGCGCGGCGCCTGGGACCTGGTCAAGGAAGGGCTGGTGATGGTGCCCGAGGGGCGCGGCGTGTTCGCGCGCATGACCATTACCGAGAACCTGCTCATGGGCGCCTACACGCGCAACGACAACGCCGGCATCCAGGCCGATATCGAGAAGATGTTCACCATCTTCCCGCGCCTGCGTGAGCGCAAGGACCAGCTGGCCGGCACCATGTCGGGCGGCGAGCAGCAGATGCTGGCCATGGGCCGCGCGCTGATGAGCCAGCCCAAGGTGCTGCTGCTTGACGAGCCCTCCATGGGCCTGTCGCCCATCATGGTGGACAAGATCTTCGAGGTGGTGCGCGACGTGTACGCGCTGGGCGTGACCATCGTGCTGGTGGAGCAGAACGCCAGCCGGGCCCTGGCCATTGCCGACCGCGGCTACGTGATGGAGCCGGGCGTGATCACCATGACCGGGCCGGGCCAGGAGCTGCTGAGCGATCCGCGCGTGCGTGCGGCGTACCTGGGCGAATGATGCGCATGCTTCTGAATTGATAGCTGCTTGCGCATGGTGGTATTGGGCTGGGTGCCGTTCTGGCGCCTAGAATGCTGGTTGCCATGACCTTTCTGCAATCCCTGCCCATCTCCGTCCAGACGGTCTTCTTGTTGCTCTTGAGCAACATTTTCATGACCTTCGCCTGGTACGGCCACCTGCGCAACCTCGCCACCGCGCCCTGGTACGTGGCGGCGCTGGTGAGCTGGGGCATTGCGCTGTTTGAATACCTGCTCATGGTGCCAGCCAATCGCATTGGTTTTTCCCTCTGGAACGTGGGCCAGCTGAAGATTTTGCAAGAGGTGATTACCCTGGCCGTGTTCCTGCCGTTCTCCATGCTCTACCTCGGTCAGCCACCCAAGTGGGACTACCTCTGGGCCGGGTTGTGCATGGTTGGGGCGGTGTATTTCATTTTCCGCAGCGCCTGAGGCGCGGTCGCCGCCCGGGGGCGCCCGGTTAAACTCGCGCAGTCTTCGCAGGGCCCACACGATGGCGCTGTCTGCGGGCTGTTCTTTTTCACTCCCCACCCTCTACCCCACCAGGAGCCCTCATGCTGTTTGGCAAATTGTTGCCGCGCGAAGGCAATTTTTTCGAGATGTTCAACCAGCACGCCGAGCGCATCGTGGAGGCGTCGCAAGCCTTCGCGCAGCTCGTGGCCAACTATGGGGACGTGCTGCTGCGTGAGAAGTACAACCAGGACGTGGACAACGCCGAGCGCGCTGCCGACCGCGTCACGCATGAGGTCAACCGGGTGCTGCACCAGACCTTCATCACCCCCATCGACCGCGAACAGATCCACTCGCTCATCAACACCATGGACGACGTGGCCGACCTGTTCCAGGACAGCGCCGAGGCCATGGCGCTGTACGACATCCGCAGCATGACCGACGAGATCCAGCGCCTGACGGATCTGTGCGTCAAGTGCTGCGAGCGCCTGCAGGCAGCGGTCAAGCTGCTGGAAAAAATTGCCGACCCGGCCGTGGCCGAGGCCGCGCTCAAGACCTGCGAGGAGATCGACCGCTTGGAAGGCGACGCCGACCGCGTGCTGCGCAGCGCCATGAGCAAGCTCTTTCGCGAGGAAAACGACGTGCGTGAGCTCATCAAGCTCAAGGCCATCTACGAGCTGCTGGAGACGATCACCGACAAGTGCGAGGACGTGGCCAACCTGATCGAGGGCGTGATCCTCGAAAACTCCTGAGTCGCCGAGGTTTGTAGTTCACCATGGAACCGGTACAAACCGCCCTCTGGGTCGTGATCGTGTTGGTGGCGCTGGCCATCATTTTTGACTTCATGAACGGCTTTCACGACGCCGCCAACTCGATTGCCACCGTGGTCTCCACGGGCGTGCTGCGGCCGACGCAGGCCGTGGTGTTCGCGGCCTTCTTCAACTTCGTTGCCATCTTCGTCTTCCACCTGAGCGTGGCCGCCACCATCGGCAAGGGCATTGCCGACCCGGGGGTGGTCGATACCCACGTGATCTTCGGTGCGCTCGTGGGCGCCATCACCTGGAACGTCATCACCTGGTATTACGGCATCCCGAGCAGCAGCTCGCACGCGCTCATCGGCGGCATCGTCGGCTCCGTCATCGCCAAGAGCGGCGCCGGCGCGCTGGTGGCCAGCGGTATCTTCAAGACCGTGGCCTTCATCTTCATCTCGCCGCTGCTGGGCTTTACCCTGGGCTCGCTGATGATGGTGCTCGTCGCCTGGACGTTCCGCCGGATGCGCCCGAGCAAGGTCGATAAGTGGTTCCGCCGCCTGCAGCTGCTCTCGGCCGGCGCCTACAGCCTGGGCCACGGCGGCAACGATGCGCAGAAAACCATCGGCATCATCTGGCTGCTGCTGATTGCCACCGGCTACGCCTCGGCCAGCGACAGCGCGCCGCCCACCTGGGCCATCGTCGCCTGCTACGCCGCCATCGGCATGGGCACCATGTTCGGCGGCTGGCGCATCGTCAAGACCATGGGCCAGAAGATCACCAAGCTCAAGCCCGTGGGCGGTTTCTGCGCCGAGACGGGCGGTGCCATGACCTTGTTTCTGGCGACCATGCTGGGCGTGCCGGTGTCCACCACGCACACCATCACCGGCGCCATCGTCGGCGTGGGCTCGACGCAGCGCGCCAGCGCCGTGCGCTGGGGCGTGGCCGGCAACATCGTCTGGGCCTGGATTTTGACGATTCCTGCCAGCGCCTTCGTCGCTGCCATCGCCTACTGGGTGAGCTTGCAGCTGTACTGAGATTGCTATCAAAATAAGAGCTGCTCGCGCTTATCCTGTAAGCGTCAGCAGCTTTTTTTCCTGATTAGCGACATATCTCAGAGCACCGGGAACGCTCGTGCATGGCCGATTCTCTAACCAGAGCAGAGACACTGGCCCATCGGCCAAGGAGCGCGCCATGTCCATGAACGCCATCCAATTCCAGCACGGTCTATCGCTGCCCGAGTTCCTTGAGCGCTACGGCAGCGAGCA
>JAJTBK010000197.1 GCA_021286965.1 Comamonadaceae bacterium
GTTTTGATAGCTGGTGGCGCTTGGCTGGTAAGCCTTGGAGGGTGATTGGGCTTAAACCGAGGTTTCCAGCTCGGCCAGCAGCTCGGCTTCGCGCGCGTGTTGCAAGGCGGTGAGCACGTCGCCCAAGTCGCCTTCCATCACCGCCAGCAGCTTGTACAGCGTGAGGTTGATGCGGTGGTCGGTGAGCCGCCCCTGCGGGAAGTTGTAGGTGCGGATGCGGTCGCTGCGGTCACCGCTGCCGATCAAGCCTTTGCGCAGCGCGGCCTCTTTGGCGGCGCGTTCGCTGCGTTCTTTTTCCTGGATGCGCGCCTGCAGCACCTGCAGCGCCTTGGCCTTGTTGCTGTGCTGGCTGCGCCCGTCCTGGCATTCGGCGACGATGCCGGTGGGAATGTGCACCACGCGCACGGCGGAGTCGGTTTTGTTGATGTGCTGGCCGCCGGCGCCGCTGGCGCGGAAGGTGTCGATGCGCAGGTCGGCGGGGTTGAGCGTGATCGCCTGGGCCGCGTCGGGCTCGGGCATCACCGCCACGGTGCAGGCGCTGGTGTGGATGCGGCCCTGCGTCTCGGTCGCGGGCACGCGCTGCACGCGGTGGCCGCCCGATTCAAAGCGCAGCGCGCCGTACACCTGCTCGCCGTCCACGCGCAGCACCACTTCCTTGTAGCCGCCAAGCTCGCTTTCGTTGGCGCTCATGATTTCGACTTTCCAGCCGACGTTGGCGGCGTAGCGCGTGTACATGCGCGCCAGGTCGGCGGCGAACAGGGCCGATTCGTCGCCGCCCGTGCCGGCGCGGATTTCGACGAAGGCCGGGCGCGCATCATCGGGGTCCTTGGGCAGCAAGAGGCGCTGCAGCTCGTCTTCGAGCTGCGTGAGTTCAGCCTCGGCGGCGCTGATTTCTTCTTGCGCCATTTCGGCCATGTCCGCGTCGGCCAGCAGCTCCTGCGCGGCGGCCAGGTCGGCCTCGCGCTGCTGGTAGCGGGCGTAGCGGCCGGCCACCTGGGTGACTTCGGCGTGTTCCTTGGAGATGGCGCGGTACTGCGCCATGTCGGCCATGATGTCTTCGCGCGAGAGCAAAAAATCGAGCTCTTGCAGGCGCTGGGCGTAACGCTCCAACTGGCTTCTGAGAAAGGGTTTCATGGGGTGGGGTTGTTTTTGCTACTTTTTTCGTAGCTGGTTGCGCTTGCCAGGCAAGGGCTGGAGGCCAAAAACGCTTGAAAACGCCAAAGAAAGCGCAAGGCGCGGGCGCACGGCAGCGGCGCTAGAGCCCGCTCTTGCTTTGCGAGCGCAGGAACAGGCGCGAGACGGTCTGCGCCGTTTGCTGGCGCGCCTGGGCGTCGCCCGCGCGCAGTTCGGCCAGGGGGCCGTGCAGCATTTTTTGCGTCAGGCCCCGGGCCAGGGCGTCGAGCACGGTGTCGATGTCCTCGCCCTTGGCCAGCAGTTTTTTGGCGCGGGCGATCTCCAGCGCACGCCAGGTTTCGGTCTGGGCGTTGAGCTGCTGGATCAGCGGCACCACCGCGCCTTGCGGGGCGGCGGGGCTGCGCAGCTCCATCCAGTGGACGAAGCTTTGTACGCCGGCGTCGATGATGGCCTCGGCCTGCGCC
>JAJTBK010000229.1 GCA_021286965.1 Comamonadaceae bacterium
GGCAAACAGCTTGGCCCAGAACGGACCGAACTGGTTCACATAGTGGATGGTGGGCTCATGCTGCTTGAGGACTGTGCCGATCACCGAGGCGATGCAGATCACCGTGAGCAAGGCAATGGCAAAACGCATCGAAGACAAGAGTTCGATGCTGGTGCGCAGCGTCTGCGAGCCGGTACGGATGCGCACGCCTTGGGTGGTTTCAGACATGGAAGGGAGTATGCAGCGCCGAATGAAAAAGGGCGGGACCATCCTTGGATGGCCCCGCCCGCTTTAGTGCTTGTAGTCCAGCAATTGGTTCCCTCCGGCCCTGCGGGGCCGGGCGGGATGGGGATCAGCGCAGGCCGGCGATGTAGTCCGCCACCGCCTTGATCTCGCGGTCGTTGAGCTTGGCTGCCACACCGGTCATCTGGAGGTTGTTCTTGCGCACGCCGTCACGGAACGCCTTGAGCTGCGCTTCGGTGTAAGCCGCATGCTGGCCTGCCAGGCGCGGGTACTGCGCAGGAATGCCGGCACCGTTGGGGCTGTGGCAGGCAGCGCAAGCGGCGATGTTGCGATCGGCAATGCCGCCGCGATAGATGCGCTCGCCCAGTGCAACCAGGGCCTTGTCGGTGGCTTCGCCGGGCTTGGCAGGCTTGGTGGCCAGCCAGGCGGCAATGTTCTTCATGTCCTGCTCTTCGAGCATGGAAGCAAAGCCCTGCATGACGGCGCTCTCGCGCTTGCCGCTCTTGAATTCCTGCAACTGCTTGACCAAGTATTCAGGGTGCTGTTGGGCCAGCTTGGGGTTTTCGGCCAACGGGGCATTGCCGTCTTCGGCGTGGCAGGCCACGCAGACCGTGCCAAAGCTGGCGGCACCCTTTTCCAGGTCGGGCTTGGCCTGGGCGGGCGCGGAACCAGCGGCAAAGGCGGCGGTGGCGGGCGCTGCCAGCGCGGCAGCCATGAGCAGGGGGGCTAGCAACTTCATATCGGGGGTCTTGTTAATGGTGGCGCAAAACCCCGCGATTCTACAATGCGACTCCGCCCCCACCAATTGATCCATGACACGCACCGTTTCCACGCCCCCCACCGACGCCCCCGCCACCAGCGGCGACGCCCGCTCCGCCCTGGGCTGGATGCACACGGCGCGCTTCCTCACCACGGCGGCACAACTGCACCAACTGCCCGCCGTCGATGTGCCCGAGATCGCCTTTGTGGGCCGCTCCAACGCGGGCAAGTCCACCTGCATCAACACGCTGACGCAGCAAAAGCAGCTCGCCTTCGCGTCCAAGAAGCCCGGCCGCACGCAGCACATCAACCTGTTCTCGCTCGGCCGCCAGAACCAGACGGACGCCGTGCTGGCCGACCTGCCCGGCTACGGCTACGCCGCCGTCTCGCGCTCGGACAAAGTGCGCTGGCAACAGGTGATGGTGAACTACCTCGTCAGCCGCCCCAGCCTCACCGGCATCGTGCTGCTGTGCGACCCACGCCTGGGCCTGACCGAGCTGGACGAGGCGCTGCTCGAAGTGGTGCGCCCGCGTGTCGAGGAAGGGCTGAAGTTCCTGGTGCTGCTGACCAAAGCCGACAAGCTCACGCGCGCCGAGCAGGCCAAGGCGCTGTCGATTGCGCGACTGCAAGCAGGCGGCGGCGAGGTGAAGATGTTCTCCGCGCTCAAGAAACAGGGCGTGGAAGAAACCGCACAGCTCCTGTGGCAGTGGGCCCACCCGGCACCGGCCGCCGACACCCAAGCCAGCACCGACCCCGAGGCCGACCCCGCAACCGAGGCTGGCTCCGACTGAGTCAGCGCATCGGCAGGCGCAGCGGTTTGCAATGAAACTGGCCGCTAGCGCTTACAAATAAAGCGCTAGCATCTATTAT
>JAJTBK010000286.1 GCA_021286965.1 Comamonadaceae bacterium
ATTTTGACGGCGTGGCGCAAGTCGCCAGCCACATCACCCCCGTGCCCGGCGGCGTCGGCCCCATGACCATCACCATGCTGCTGGTCAACACCCTGGAAGCGGCCGAGCGGCTGTAACTTGAACCTTCTGCCCGGCCACCCCATCTCAGAGCGCATGAGCAATCCACTTCTTGATTTTTCCGCCCTGCCCGCATTCGAGCGCATCACGCCGGCGCACGTCGCCCCGGCGCTCGATACCCTGCTGGCACAGGCCGAACAGGCGCTGCAAAGCGTCACCGCTGCCGACTTTGCCGCCGACTGGAACGCCATTGCCCGCGTGCTCGACGTGGCCACCGAGCGCCTGGGGCGCGCCTGGGGCGTGGTCAGCCACCTGAACAGCGTCGCCGACACCGCCGAACTGCGCGCCGCCTACAACGAAGCCCTGCCGCGCGTGACCGAGTTCTGGACGCGCCTGGGCGCCGACGAGCGCCTGTACGCCCAATACAAGGCCATCGACACCGCCACCCTCACCCCCGAGCAGCGCCAGGCGCACAAAAACGCCCTGCGCAGCTTCGTGCTCTCAGGCGCCGAGCTGCAGGGCGCGGCGAAGGAGCGCTTTGCGCAAATCCAGGAACGCCAGGCCGAGCTGAGCCAGAAGTTCAGCGAAAACGCCCTCGACGCCACCGACAGCTGGGCCTACTACGCCAGCGCCGACGAGATCGACGGCCTGCCCGCCGACGTCGCCCAGGCCGCCCGCGCCGCCGCCCAGGCCGAGGGGCACGAGGGCTACAAGCTGACGCTCAAAATCCCCTGCTACCTGCCGGTGATGCAGTTTGCGCGCAGCAGCGCGCTGCGCCAGCACCTGTACCGCGCCTACGTCACGCGCGCCTCCGACCAGGCCGAGGGCGAGGGCCAGCGCTTTGACAACAGTGCCCACATCCGCGAGATCCTCGCCCTGCGCCAGGAAGAGGCGCAGCTGCTGGGCTACGCCCACTTTGCCGACGTCTCGCTGGTGGCCAAAATGGCCGAGTCGCCGGCGCAGGTCATCGCCTTCCTGCGCGACCTGGCGCAGCGCGCCCGCCCCTTTGCCGAGCACGACCTGGCCGACCTGCGCGCCTTCGCCGCCAGCGAATTGTGCCTGGCCGAGCCCCAGCCCTGGGACTGGCCGTACATCAGCGAAAAGCTCAAGGAAGCGCGCTACGCCTTCAGCGAGCAGGAGGTGAAGCAATATTTCACCGCGCCCAAGGTGCTCGCCGGCCTGTTCAAGATCGTCGAAAGCCTGTTCGACGTCACCATCCGCCCCGACAGCGCCAGCAGCTGGAACCCGGCCGTGCAGTTCTACCGCATCGAGCGCGCCGGCCAGCTCGTCGGCCAGTTCTACCTCGACCAGCCGGCGCGCGCCGGCAAGCGCGGCGGCGCCTGGATGGACGACGCGCGCACGCGCTGGCTGCGCCCGGACAACGGCCAGCTGCAAACCCCGGTGGCCTACCTGGTGTGCAACTTTGCCGATGGCGTCGATGGCGCCCCGGCGCTGCTCACGCACGACGACGTCATCACCCTGTTCCACGAATTCGGCCACGGCCTGCACCACCTGCTCACGCAGGTGAGCGAGCGCGACGTCTCGGGCATCGGCGGCGTCGAGTGGGACGCTGTCGAGCTGCCCAGCCAGTTCATGGAAAACTTCTGCTGGGAATGGCCGGTGCTCGAACACATGACGGCACATGTTCAAACTGGCGCGCCCCTGCCGCGCGCGCTCTACGACAAGATGATCGCCGCCAAGAACTTCCAGGCCGGAATGCAGACCCTGCGCCAGATCGAGTATTCGCTCTTCGACATGCTGCTGCACGCCGGCCACGACCCGCAGCAAGACTGCCTGGCGCTGCTCGAGCAGGTGCGCGCAGAAGTGGCCGTGCTGCCCACGCCCGCCTTCCACCGGATGCCGCACACCTTCAGCCACATCTTCGCTGGCGGCTACGCGGCGGGTTACTACAGCTACAAATGGGCCGAGGTGCTCTCGGCCGACGCCTACGCCGCCTTCGAGGAAACGCAGCACAGCGACGGCAGCTTTGACAGCGCCACCGGCGCGCGCTACCGTCGCGAGATTCTGGAGGCCGGCGGCAGCCGTCCGGCGATGGAATCGTTCAAAGCCTTCCGGGGGCGCGCGCCGGAACTCGACGCGCTGCTGCGCCACCAGGGCATGAAATAAAACCATAGCGCTTTGCGCTTGCTGCACAAGGCTTTGCAATACTTTTCATATTGAAACCCTTACCCAGCAATCGTAAGCAGCTATCATTTTAATAGAGGAGACTGCCCCATGATCGCCATCCGCCTGGCCCCCCGCCCCATCCTGCTCGCCGCCTGCACCGCCACGGCCCTGCTCGCCGCAGCCGCCGTGCAGGCGCAGCAGGTGTACCGCAGCGTCGGCCCCGACGGCAAGGTCACCTTCACCGACCGCGCGCCCGACACGCAAACCGCCCCCAGCAACGTGCGCAGCGGCGGCGCTGGCGCCCAGAGCGGCCTGCCCTACGAGCTGCAGCAAATCGCCAGCCGCTACCCCGTCACGCTCTACACCGGAAAAGACTGCCCGCCCTGCGCCAGCGCGCGCAGCCTGCTGACGGCGCGCGGCATTCCGTTTACCGAGCGCACCGTCAGCACCAACGAAGACATCGACGCTTTCAAGCGCCTCACCGGCGGCACCAGCCTGCCCTTTGGCGCCATCGGGCGCCAGCAGCTCACCGGGTTTTCTGAAAGCGAATG
>JAJTBK010000330.1 GCA_021286965.1 Comamonadaceae bacterium
ATGCTCTCGCCCAGCGCCTGCGCCAGCAAGCTGGCGGCGTAATGGATGAGGAAAACTGGCCGCTAGCGCCCTGCTGACAAGCGCTAGCAGCTATCAAAAATAGAGCAAACCACGCCATGGAACTCGACGCCATCCTCACCCTGCTGGCCCTGGCCGTGGCGCTGGCGCTGCGCCCCTGGCGCATGTTGACCAGCGCCCGCCCGCTGGTGCACGAAGCGCACGGCACGCCGGCTGCGCTGTGGACGCCGCTGCTCGCCACCCTGGTACTGCTGCCCTGGCTGTGGGCGCTGCCGCACATCACGCACATGCCGCTGCAGCTGCAGTGGTCGGGCGCCTGCCTGGTGCTGCTCATGCTGGGCTGGCCGCTGGCCGTGCCGGTGCTGTGCACCGTGGGCGGCCTCGCCTGGCTGCTGGCGCCAGCGCTCACCGCCGACGAGGCGCTGTCCATGGTGCTGTGGCATGGCATCGTGCCCGCCACCCTGGCGCTGGGTTGGGGCGTGCTGCTGCGCCGCTGGCTGGGCACGCGGGTGTTCGTCTACATCTTCGGGCGCGGCTTCGTCGGCACCGTGCTCAGCCTGTTCGCCGCCAGCTTGCTGGCGCAGGCGCTGGGCGAGAGCATTCCGGGCATCAGCCAAGACTTGGGAAAAATCGCCCGCTGGCTCATGGCCTGGGGCGACGCCATCGTCACCGGCATGACGACGGCCATCTTCGTCGCCTACCGGCCGCAGTGGCTGGCCACCTGGTCGGACCGGCTGTACCTGGCACCACCGCCACCTGATCCAGGTCAAACCAAAAGTTGACCCAAAGCAAATACCCACAAAACCACAAAGGGCATAGTGTCACCATCACAGCACCCAGGAGGTTTTATGAAATTGCTGATCGACCTGTTCACCACCGATTACGGCCTCATGAGCATCACGGGCCTGTTCATCATTCTCATCATGGCCGGGTATTTCACCCGCCTGTTCCTCGGCAAAGTGGGAGGGGAGGCACCGCAAGAGAAGTAACACCAACGCGGGCATCCTCATTGGCACGGGCTACCATCGCAGGTTTTGTGACCTGCTTTGGTAGCCCGTTTTTTTGCCATGACCACTCCCACCGAATTCGCCCCCGGCCTTGTCGTTCAAGGCAAAACCGCACCGCTGCAGCTCGCGCATTACAAGCTGATCGCCTTTGACATGGATTCCACGCTCATCAACATCGAGTGCGTGGACGAGATCGCCGACATGGTCGGCTGCAAGGCCGAGGTGGCGGCCATTACCGAGGCCGCCATGCAGGGCGTCATCACCGACTTCAAAGACAGCCTGCGCCGGCGCGTGGCGCTGCTCAAGGGCTCGACGGTGGCCGATCTGGAGCGCGTCTATGGCGAGCGCCTGCGCCTGAACCCCGGCGCCCTGGAGCTGGTGCGCGCCTGCCAGGCGGCGGGGCTGAAAACCCTGCTGGTCTCGGGCGGCTTTACCTACTTTGCCTACCGCGTGCGCGAGCAGCTGGGCATCGACTTCGTGCGCGCCAACATGCTGGAGATTCGCTCGGGCGCGAACTGCGGCGAGCTCACCGGCGCCCTGGTCGATCAGCCCTGGGGCGATATCTGCGACGGCGCCGAGAAGCGCCGCACGCTGCTGGAAGTGGCGTCGCTCTTGGGCATCGAGCCGCACGAATGCATCGCCATGGGCGACGGCGCCAACGACCTGCCCATGATGGGCGCCGCCGGCCTGTCGGTGGCCTACCACGCCAAGCCCAGCGTGCGCGCCCAGGCCCAGGTGGCCATCAACCAGGGCGGGCTTGATCGCCTGCTGGAAGTGCTGCGCTAAATCCACGCCCAGGCAGTACCCGGGTTTTTACTACCATATTCATAGCTGCTAGCGCTTATATATCAAGCGCTACAGGCGTTTTTTGCTCAAATGTCATCACATAAGAGACTTTTTTAATATATGAATATGACAATAAAAACTGCTGCGGCGCGCTGAGGCCGCACTACACTAGCCGCTGCCCGGCGCCGCCCTACCCTTGGCGGCGCCATTTTGCAAACCTTGCGAGGAAAACCGTTCCATGCTGAAGAAAACCCTGACCGCGATTGCCCTGGCCGCTGCCGCCCTGGGCGCGAATGCCGCCGACGCGGTGCTCAAGGTGGCCGCCACGGCCGTGCCGCACGCCGAGATCCTGAACTTCGTCAAGCCCCAGCTCAAGGCCGAGGGTGTGGACCTGCAGATCAAGGAATTCAGCGACTACGTGCAGCCCAACATGGCAGTGGAAGACAAGCAGCTCGACGCCAACTTCTTCCAGCACCAGCCCTACCTCGACAGCTTCAACAAGGACCGCAAGACCCACCTGGCGACCGTGCCGGACGGCAAGGTGCACGTCGAGCCCTTCGGCGCCTATTCGAGCAAGATCAAGAACCTCAAGGACCTGGCCGACGGCGCCACCGTGGCCATCCCCAACGACCCGTCCAACGGCGGCCGCGCCCTGATCCTGCTGGCCAAGCAGGACCTGATCGAGCCCAAGG
>JAJTBK010000210.1 GCA_021286965.1 Comamonadaceae bacterium
GCGCGGGCGCACCTTCCTCGACAAGTTCGTCATCATCGACGAGGCGCAGAACCTCACGCCCAAGCAGATGAAGACCCTCATCACCCGCGCCGGCCCCGGCACCAAGATCATCTGTATGGGCAACCTGGCGCAGATCGACACACCCTATCTCACCGAGGGCAGCTCGGGCCTGACCTTCGCCGTCGATCGCTTCAAGGGCTGGCCGCACAGCGGCCACATCACCCTGGCGCGCGGCGAGCGCTCGCGCCTGGCAGACTTTGCCAGCGAAGTGCTTTAAGCCTGATTTTGCTATCAAATAAATAGCTGCTAGCGCTTGCTACACAAGCGCTGACAGCTATTTTTATTATCAAAATCAATAACCATCGCCGCCCATGGCGAGGTTTTCAAAGCGCGTCTGGTTCTTCTGGAAGAACAACTTGACCGTGCCGGTCGGGCCGTTACGCTGCTTGCCGATGATGACCTCGGCAATGTTGGGCTCGTTCGAGTCCTTGTTGTAGTAGTCGTCGCGGTAGATGAACATGATGATGTCGGCATCCTGCTCGATGGCGCCCGATTCGCGCAGATCGCTCATCATGGGGCGCTTGTCAGTGCGCTGCTCGACCGAGCGGTTGAGCTGCGAGAGCGCAATCACCGGGCACTGCAGTTCCTTGGCCAGCATCTTCAGGCCGCGTGAGATTTCGCCCAGCTCCGTGGCGCGGTTGTCCGAACCACTGGAGCCCGAGCCGCTCATGAGCTGCAGGTAGTCCACCACGATCATGCCGAGCTTGCCGCACTGGCGCGCCAGGCGCCGGGCGTTGGCGCGCAGCTCGGTGGGCGTCAGGCCCGGGGTTTCGTCGATGTGCAGGCTGACGGTGCGCAGGCGCTCGATGGCCTCGGTCAGGCGCGGCCATTCCTCGTCGCTGAGCTTGCCGGTACGCAGATTGCCCTGGTTCACGCGGCCGATGGAGCCGACGATACGCACCGCCAGCTGCGCCGCCCCCATTTCCATCGAGAAAATCGCCACCGGCAGCCCTTCGTTGAGCGCCACATGCTCGGCAATGTTGACGGCAAACGAGGTCTTGCCCATGGAGGGACGCGCCGCCAGCACCACCAGGTCGCCCGCCTGCAGGCCGCTGGTCATGCGGTCGAGGTCGGCAAAGCCGGTGGGCACGCCGGTCACGTCCACCGGGTTGTCGGCCATTTCCTGCACGCGGTCGAGCAGGTCGATCACCAGGGTGTCGAGCGACTGAAAACCTTGCTTGGTACGCGAGCCCTCTTCGCCAATGGCGAAAATCTTCGCCTCCGCCTCGTCCAGGATGCGCTCGACCGTGCGCCCCTGCGGGCTGAAGGCGTTGGTGGCAATGTCTTCGCTGGCGGTGACGAGTTTGCGCAAAATGGCGCGCTCGCGCACGATCTCGGCGTAGCGGCGGATGTTGGTGGCGCTGGGCACGTACTGCGCCAGCTGGTTCAGGTACACCAGCCCGCCGACCTCCTCGGCCTTGCCCAGGCCCTGCAGCTGCTCATACACCGTGATCACGTCCGCCGGCTTGCTGGCGTTGATCAGGCCGCTGATGGCGGTAAAAATCAGCCGGTGCTCATGGCGGTAGAAATCGCTCTCGCCCAGCACGTCGCCAATGCGGTCCCAGGCGTTGTTGTCCAGCAGCAGGCCGCCGAGCACGCTCGACTCCGACTCCATCGAATGCGGCGGCACGCGCAGCTGCGCCACCTCGCGATCGAGCGGCGGCGGCATGGAAAGAAAATCGTCGTCGAGCGGCGGCATCACGGCAGACATGGGATTCCTTGGGGCGAAGCCCGCCATCGTAGGCCGCAGGGGCGCAGCCGTCATGGCATAACCCTGTGGATAAGCACTGCACAAGCAGTGGGCAGGCGGGGAATAAAGGGTGGACGGAAAACACAAAAGCCGCCCGAAGGCGGCTTTTGCCAGTACCGCAGCAGCGGTGCTTAGGCGGTTTCGCCGTAGACGGAAACCGTCACTTCGACCACCACGTCGGTGTGCAGCGCCACGCTCAGCGTGGTGTCGCCCACGGTCTTGATCAGGCCGGGCATACGGATCTGCGACTTCACCAGCTGGTAGCCCAGCTTGTTGATTTCTTCGCAGATGTCGTGGTTGGTGACCGAGCCGAACAGGCGGCCATCGACGCCGGCCTTCTGGGTCAGCTTGACGGTGGTGCCAGCGAGCTTCTCGCCTTGTGCCTGGGCAGCAGCGAGCTTTTCAGCAGCAGCCTTTTCCAGTTCGGCGCGCTTGGCTTCGAACTCGGCCTTGGCAGCGGCAGTGGCGCGGCGGGCGCGGCCGGTGGGGATCAGGAAGTTGCGGGCGTAGCCGTCTTTGACCTTGACGATTTCGCCGAGGTTGCCGAGGTTCACGACCTTGTCGAGCAGAATGATTTGCATGGTTCTGGCTCCTTAGATCTTGTGCTGGTCGCTGTAGGGCAGCAGGGCCAGGAAGCGGGCGCGCTTGATGGCGGTGTTGAGCTGGCGCTGGTAGATGGCGCGCGTGCCGGTCAGGCGCGCGGGGATGATCTTGCCGTTTTCAGCAATGAAGTCGCGCAGGGTGTCCACGTCCTTGTAGTCGATTTCTTCGACGCCAGCGACGGTGAAGCGGCAGAAGCGCTTGCGCTTGAACAGCAGCGACTGCGAGTTGCGCTTGGGACGCTTGTCCTTGTTGAATTTCTTGAAGGTGGCCATGGTCGAGCCTCTTGGAAACTTAATCTGGTTGCATGTCCTGGATGTGCAGCACCACCGCCTTGCCGCCGCGCCCCGTGGCCAGAAAGCCCTGAAAGCGAAAGCAGCTGCCGAGGTTCTGGCGTGCCAGCCGCTCGGC
>JAJTBK010000367.1 GCA_021286965.1 Comamonadaceae bacterium
TTCCTCAAGGAAGAGGAAGACCACAGCCACTGCGACCATGACCATGGGCAGTGCGAGCATGGCCATGACCACGGGCGCCACCATCACCACGACCATGCGCATGGCGAGCACTGCAACCACCCCTCGCACCAGCATGGCCGCCACCATCACCACGATGACGACGTCAAGAGCTTCGTCTTCCGTGCCCGCCAGCCGTTCGACCCGGCCAAGCTCGAAGACTTTCTGGGCGCCATCGTCAACGTCTATGGCCCGCGCATGTTGCGCTACAAGGGCGTGCTGCACATGAAGGGCACCGAGCGCAAGGTGATCTTCCAGGGCGTGCACCAGCTCATGGGCAGCGACCTGGGGCCGCAGTGGGGCGCCGATGAAGAGCGCCTGAGCAAGATGGTGTTCATTGGCATCGACCTGCCGCGCGACATCCTCGAGCAGGGCCTGCTGCAGTGCCTGGTGTGAGCCTGCGCCCGGCCTGTCGCCGATAACCCACAGGGGTGCTCGGAATGGCGCCGGGGGCTGGCTACAATCGCGCCGCCGCGCACAACCGCGCCCTGTCCCCGGGCGGCTGCGCGCTTCTGCCCGGGCATCTTCCCGTTTGGCCCGATTGACCGTACCATGCTTGGCACAGGCGGGGCTTTCCGCCCCGCTGCCAGCGATTGATAAATACCATGCCTACGACCTTGCAAGCCAAGCCCGTCCCCACCAAGCGCGATCCCAAGCTGGCCAACCAGTGGAAGACCAAGAGCGCCGAGGAGCTGACGGACGAAGAAGTCCTCGCCATGCCGGCTGACGAGTACATGAACGACAAGCAACTGGCGTTCTTCCGTCACAAGCTGGTGCAGCTCAAGCAGGACATGCACAACAACGCCGGTGAAACCACTGAGCACCTGCGCGAAGACACAGTGGTTGTGCCCGATCCGGCCGACCGCGCCACCATCGAGGAAGAGCACGCCCTGGAGCTGCGCACGCGCGACCGCGAGCGCAAGCTGCTGAAGAAAATCGAGCAGTCCATCGTCCGCATCGACGCCGGCGACTACGGCTACTGCGACGAGACCGGCGAGCCCATCGGCGTCGGCCGCCTGCTCGCACGCCCCACGGCCACGCTCTCGCTCGAAGCGCAGCAGCGGCGCGAGCTCAAGCAGAAAATGTTTGGGGACTGAGCTTTCGCCATGCGGCCACCATTGAGCGTGGCCGCACGGGGAGCTGCTGCACTATGAGCCAGGAAGAAGCCAACGCTGGGGGTTTGCTGTCGAAGATGGTGCGCTTCGTGCGCAACCCGACTGTCAACTGGACCGAGCTCGACAACATCGAAGCCGAGCGCGAGAGCCAGTACAGCAAGCAAATGCGCAAGGAGATGATCGAGCGCAAGCGCCGCAACGACTTTGTGCGCAAGCGCGAGTTCGACCAGCTGCGCAAGCTGCGCCAGCGCGGCAGCGTTGCCAGCCAGCGCACCGAAGACCCGATGGCGCGACCCTCGTTCTTCCAAAGCAGCATGACCTCGCCCGGCGAGCGCGCCGTCACGCTCAAGAAGATCGACGAGATCGAGGCGCAGATGTCGCAGCAGTGGTGGAAGAACAAGCCCACCACCGGCCTGGGCGGCTCCGCCCCCGTGCCGCTGGCACCCGAGCCGGCAGCGGCGGCGTTTGCACCGACGGCGCCCCTGTCCACCATCACCGCCATGCCGGCGACGGTGCAGCCCCTGTTTACCGACGAGGCCGCCGAGACTGCCCCCGGCCAGCCGCC
>JAJTBK010000383.1 GCA_021286965.1 Comamonadaceae bacterium
TTGAGCCCTTGTTCATCCATGGCTGTATCCGTCCATCGCAAAGGAGCCAAGCATAAAGCGGCCCGTGCGGATCAAGGCGCCTCGCCGTTGACCCAGGTTTTGAGGATGTTGGCGACCGCAATCGGGTTTTCCTTGGCCAGCAGGCGCGCCTCCTCCAGGCGCAGCTCCTCGGGCGAGGGGCCGGGATCGACCACCTTCTTCGCCGGCAGCGCCGGACGATCGACGTCGTCGTTCTCCAGCGCATCGAGCTGGCTGCGCGCCTCGGCAATCGCCACCGCCTCCTGCACCTCTTCGAGCTTGGGCTGGCGCAGCGCCGGGCGAACCAGGCCAAACAACACCACCAGGGCAAACAGCACCATGCCCACCGGCCAGGCAAAGCTCTTGGCCAGCTCCACGGTTTCGGGCTGCTTCCACAGCGGCAGTGGCTCGATCGCTTTTTCGGGCTGGAACGGGGTGTTCATCAGGTTGACGGAGTCGCCCCGATCCTTGCTGTAGCCAATGGTCTCGCGCACCAGGGCCGTCATCTGTTCGAGCTGCTCGGGCGCCAGGGCCTTGTTTTCCACCTGGCCCTTGTCGCCCTGGCTGGGCTGGTAGTTCACGACCACGGCAGCCGTCAGGCGCTTGATGCTGCCGTTGCCGCCGCCAGCACGCGTCACGCGCACGGTTTTGTCCACTTCAAAATTGGTGATGGATTCACGCTTGACGCCACCGCCGCTGCCACTGCCGCCAGGCTGGCTGCTCGACACCGAGGGCGCCGGGTTGGCGCCGTTGACGGGTGCGCTCGAAGCCTGCGGCGGCTGGTTGCTCACCGCCCCCGGGATACCGGCCGGCAGCACAGCGCCCGGGCCGCCGCTCTCCACCACCTGCTGGCTGCGCACGGCGCTGGCATCCTGCGCCAGATTCGGGCGGTGTTGTTCGGAGGTCTGCTCGGTCTGGCTGAAATCGACCTCGGCCGTGACCTGGGCCTTGACGTTGCCGCGCCCGACCACCGGCTCCAGGATGTCGAGAATGCGGCGCTGGTACTGCTCTTCGAGCTTTTGCACGTACTGCACCTGCTGCACGTCGATGCTGGAGCCGCCGCTGCCCGGCCCGCCCTCGGGCGCCTGCGACAGCAGCTTGCCGGTATCGTCCACCACACTCACGGCCTGCGGCTGCAGCTCGGGCACGCTCGACGCCACCAGGTGCACGATGCCGGCAATCTGCGCCCGGTCGAGAAACCGCCCCGGGTACAGCCCCAGCAGCACCGAGGCCGAAGGCTTTTGCTGCTCACGGAAAAAACCGTTCTGGTTCGGCAGCGCCAGGTGCACGCGCGCGCTTTGCACCGAGTCGAGCGCCTGAATGGAGCGCGTGAGTTCGCCCTCGAGCCCGCGCTGGAAGTTCAGCCGTTCCTGGAACTGGGTGACGCCAAACTTGGCGTTCTCCATCAACTCGAACCCCGTCACCGAGCCCTTGGGCAGCCCCTGGGTGGCAAGCTTGAGGCGCACGTCGTGCACGCGCTCGGTCGGCACCATGATGGCGCCGCCGCCCTCGGTGTACTTGTAGGGCACGTTCATCTGCGCCAGCTGGGCGACGATGGCACCGCCATCCTTGTCGCTCAGGTTGGCAAACAGCACGCGGTAGTCGGGCTGGCGGTTGAGCAAAATCGCCGCCACCACGGCCGCCAGCAGCAACACGATCCCCACGCCCAGCTGCAGGCGCTGCTTGCGGTCGAGCGCCTCCAGGCGCTGGCGCAGCGCCGGCAAGCCCGCCGCAGGCGGCGTGGGCGTCACGGACGGTGCGGGCGGGTTGTCAGGGATTTCGGCGACGGCAGACATGGAATGTGGGGCAAAAAACAGGGCCACAGAGGGAATCTGCGGTGTGCCGATTATTGGCACGGTGCGAGTACCCATTCACACAATAAAGCGCGCCTTTGGCGCTCTATTCGCAGGGATGGGGCCAGCCCCAGGCCCTAGGATCGCCCCATCCCCCATTGCCACGACGAGAGCCCACCATGGATTTGCGCATCAACAGCACCAGCACCGCCCCTCTGGCCGGTACGGGCGTGGCGCGCCGCCCTGCGGCCACCGCCGGGCAGGAGGGCTTTTCCACCGCCTTCAAGGATGCCCTGCAGTCCGTCAGTCAGGCCCAAAACGACGCCGACGCCATGAAGCGCGAGGTCCAGCTGGACAATCCCTCGGTCAGCCTGGAGCAAACCATGGTGGCGATTCAAAAGGCGCAGATCGGTTTCCAGGCCACGCTGCATGTGCGCAACCGCATGGTGCAGGCATATTCAGAAATCATGAACATGCAGGTCTGAGCCCGAGCCCCCCCGGTTTACCCATGCAAAAAGCCCGCTACCGAGCGGGCTTTGCTATTTATTTAATAGCTGCTAGCGCTTGCCGAATAAGCGCCAGAGCCTTATTTCATCAAAATCAAATTCAGTGCATGGAGTGCGGCTGGCCATCGAACAGGTGCTCGAATTGGGCAATCCAGGGCTCGGCCAGGCAGCGGATCTGGGCATCGTTGCGCAGGATGCGCTGCATGATGCGCACCTTCTCGCGCCGGTGCTCGGGCAGCAGCTCCTGGCGCTGCGACTGGTTGCGCAGCTGCTCGATCAGCACCGCGCAAGTGCCTTCGTAGCGCACCACGCCATCCCAATCTTTCGACTTGGCAGCTTCGAGCATCTTGGCGCTGCTGTCTTCAATGGCTTTGTAGTAATCAATCAGCATTTCAGGCATGGCTAGGCCCCCATGGTGGCAAAGCGCGCCGCAGCGCGGGAAGCCACAGTCGTGGCGGGCGGGGTAGGAAGCGGGCCCTGGGGCGCATCCGGCTGCGCCGGCGCAGGGTTCTTGATTTGGTGCCAGCTCTGGGCGATGGGCTCAATCAGACCTGCAACTTCGGCCAGCATGGCATCGTCGTTGCGCGAATTAGCCAAAATCAGGCGGCGCAGGCTGTAGTCGTACAACGCTTCCAGGTTCAGAGCGATTTCGCCACCTGCGTCTTTGTCGAGGGCGGTCATCAAGCCTTCTTCGATGATACGCACCGCCTTGGAAATGCTGCTGCACTTGGCCGGCACATCGCCGCGCACGAGTGCACCGCGTGCGGTGGCAATCGAGCTGAGCACACCCTGGTACAGCAGGCTGACCAGCTGGTGCTGATCCATGGTGTGCATACTGGTTTCCACATTGATCCGCTGGTAAGCAGATGCGGCACGGGGGTTGCGAGCGGCGAACATGGGTGGCTATCCTTGGAACTGACTGGTGTTTTTATCGGCCTGTGGCCGGCAAACTGTAGGTCAGCCCGACTTGTTCCAGGTCGTCACCTGCTGCGAGATATAGGCATTGAGCGCGTTCAGCTTGCTCATCTGCGAATCGAGCGCGGTGTAGCGCGCCTTGAGCAATGTCTCCGTGCTATCGGCTCGGTCGTTCACCCGCGCAATTTCCTTCACGTCACGCTCCTTGACTTTTTTCAGCTGTGCGTCCTTGGAGGCAAAAAAGCCGCTGGAATCGAGCATCCTGGAAGTGGCGTCCTTGATCTTCTCGGCCACACCATCGACGGTGGTGCTATTGCCATCGGCACCCACGAACATGGCCTTGAGCCCGGCAGGATCTTGCAGCGCAGCCGTGAGCTTGGTGCTGTCAATGCTTAAATCTCCACCCTGGATCATGCCCAGGCCAATGCTGGAGAGCGTTTTCATCGTGCCCGTGCTGCTCGACACCGACAGCATGGCGTTGCGCAGCATGTTCTGCAAACCGACCGCCGTCGAGTCGCCCTGCAACAAGCCGCCTTGCTTGGTGCCTGCGTCGTACTTGGTCAAATCATTGAGCGCCTGGTTGACGGCGTTGTAGGCCACCACCAAATCCTCGATGTTCTTTTTGATCGCCGAGTTGTCCTTCGACACCGTGATTGCGATGGGCGCCGTCGTGACCTGCTCGGCCTTGAACGTCACGCCCGCAACGGCGTTTTCAAACGTGTTGGTGGCCGAAGTAACGTCGTAGCTGCCATTGATCTTCGCCTTGGCGTTGGCGCCCGCGTTGGCACCGGGATCGGTAGACAGGCCATTGCTCAGGCGCTGCAAACCCGCAGGATCACCCGTGGTGACCGTCATTTGAAAGCCAAACTCTTCGCCCGTGGCCTTGCTGCGCAGCATCAGGCGCTGGCCGGAGGTATCGGTAAGGATGGTGGCCGTGACGCCGGTATTGGCACCGTTGATCTTGCCTGCCACATCGGCCACCGTGTCGGATGCCGAAACCGCAATATCCACCCCCGGCGTCGTGCCGGCCGTAAAGCTGCCGCCCGACCATTTACCCATTTGCAAATGCAGCACTCCCGCGCCTACACCGGTGCCGGTCGGGATGGCATCCGAGGTGGACACCTGGGCCTTGGCCAGCTGCGAGACCTCGACGTTGAAGGTCGTCTCCACCGTGCCGCCAATGGCGGAGGCAGACACAAATTTGCTGTCCGACGAGCTGGCCGAAACAGCATTCCAGCCCGTTACGCTAGAGAGCTTGCCCGCCGCCAGCTGCAGCGAAGACACCAGCGACTTGACCTGCCCGAAGGTGGAGATCTTGGCATCCGTCAGCTTGATCTGATCGTTCAGACCATTAGGGCGGGTGATGGACAACTTGACCGCATCGACCGACGCCTTGATGAGCGCGTTGACATCGACACTCCCCCCCAGGCCCACACCAATGGAAGAAAAGCTAGCCATGACACACCTCCAGGGAAGGACTCTACGAATCCGGTCATTATCAGAAAAAAGCGTTCCGGTGGCACACCGATAAACGTCCCCAATCCCCCCCAATCCAAGCTTTGGTCTTCTTCCAGCACCACAAGGCGGCGGCCCTTGGTTGCCGCCGCCTTGTCTTGTCAACCCGGCCGGGCATCAGGCCCCGGCCAGTTCCTGCCGCTTAGCCGCGCAGCAGGGCCAGCACGCCCTGCGGCAGCTGGTTGGCCTGGGCCACCATGGCGGTGCCGGCTTGCTGCAGGATCTGGTTGCGCGACAGGTTAGCGGTTTCCGCCGCAAAGTCGGCATCCAGAATGCGGCCACGCGAGGCGGACATGTTTTCGGACGTCACCTGCAGGTTGGCGATGCTCGATTCAAAGCGCGACTGCAAGGCACCGAGCTTGGCGCGCTGTCCCGCGATGTACG
>JAJTBK010000390.1 GCA_021286965.1 Comamonadaceae bacterium
GGGCGCGCGCCGCAGCCAGATCGAGCACAGCGCACAAGACCTGTCCACCGAAGACCTGATTGCACCCACCGACATGGTGGTCACGCTGAGCCACTCGGGCTACATCAAGAGCCAGCCGCTGAGCGAATACCGCGCGCAAAAGCGCGGCGGGCGCGGCAAGCAGGCCACGGCCACCAAGGAAGACGACTGGATCGACCAGCTCTTCATCGCCAACACGCACGACTACATCCTGTGCTTCTCCAACCGCGGGCGGCTGTACTGGCTCAAGGTCTGGGAAGTGCCTTCGGGCTCGCGCGGCTCGCGCGGGCGGCCCATCGTCAACATGTTCCCGCTGCAGGACGGCGAAAAGATCAACGTGGTGCTGCCGCTGACCGGGGACATGCGCAGCTTCCCGGCCGACCGCTACGTGTTCATGGCGACCAGCATGGGCACGGTCAAGAAGACGGCGCTGGACGAATTCAGCAACCCGCGCAAGGGCGGCATCATTGCCGTGAACCTGGACGATGGCGACTACCTCATCGGTGCCGCACTCACCGACGGCCAGCATGACGTGATGCTGTTTTCCGACGGCGGCAAGGCCGTGCGCTTTGACGAAAACGATGTGCGCCCCCTGGGCCGCCAGGCGCGCGGCGTGCGCGGCATGATGCTCGAAGAAGGCCAGAGCGTGATCGCCATGCTGGTGGCTGAGGACGAGACACAAAGCGTGCTCACCGCCACCATCAACGGCTACGGCAAACGCACCAGCATCACCGAATACACGCGCCACGGCCGGGGCACCAAGGGCATGATCGCCATCCAGCAAAGCGAGCGCAACGGCAAGGTCGTGGCCGCCACGCTGGTGCATGCCGACGACGAGATCATGCTCATCACCGACAAGGGCGTGCTGGTGCGCACCCGTGTGAGCGAGATCCGCGAACTGGGCCGTGCCACGCAGGGCGTGACGCTGATCGCGCTGGACGAGGGTGCACAACTCAGCGGCCTGCAGCGCATTGTCGAAAACGACGCCAACAACACCGACGCTCCGACGCCCGACGAGGACGCCTCAGCCGCCGAATCCTGATGCCAGGCGCCGCAAGGCGCTTTGCTATTATTTTTATAGCTGCTTGCGCTCTATTGATGGGCGCTGACACCGTTTTTTATTCAAACCATGCAACGCCCCTACAACTTCTCTGCCGGCCCGGCTGCCATTCCTGCCGAAGTTCTGGAACAGGCTGCCGCCGAAATGCTGGACTGGCATGGCAGCGGCATGGGCGTGATGGAGATGAGCCACCGGGGCAAGGAATTCATCTCCATCTGCGAACAGGCCGAGGCCGACCTGCGCGAGCTGCTGGCCATCCCGCCGCAGTTCCAGGTGTTGTTCATGCAAGGCGGTGGCCTGGCCGAAAACGCCATCGTGCCGCTGAACCTCTCGCGTGCCGGGACGGTCGATTTTGTGGTGACCGGCGGCTGGAGCCAGAAGTCGGCCAAGGAAGCGCGCAAGTACGCCGCAGAGGTGAACGTGGTCGCCTCCAGCGAGGACAGCCAATTCACCACCCTGCCCGCCCCGACGCAGTGGCAACTGAGCAAGGGTGCCAGCTACCTGCACCTGTGCAGCAACGAAACCATCCACGGCATCGAATTCCATGAACTGCCCGACCTGAAGGCCCTGG
>JAJTBK010000418.1 GCA_021286965.1 Comamonadaceae bacterium
AAGGGGCTGCTGTACTTCGAGTCGTCGAGCTCCAGCGGCACCGGCGAGATCTCCGTCACCTTCCAGCCCGGCACCGACCCCGCACTGGCGCAAGTGGACGTGCAGAACCGGCTCAAGAAGGCCGAGTCGCGCCTGCCAGCCGCCGTCACGCAGCAGGGGCTGCAGGTGGAGCAGGCCAACTCGGGCTTTCTGCTCATCTACTCGCTGACCTACAAGGGCGACGCGCAAGACCGCGACGTGGTGGGCCTGGCCGACTATGCGGTGCGCCACATCAACAACGAGATCCGGCGCCTGCCGGGCGTGGGCAAGTTGCAGTTCTTCGGCTCCGAGGCGGCCATGCGCGTCTGGCTCGACCCGAAGAAGCTCCTGGGCTACGGCCTGTCGGTGGCCGACGTGAACGCAGCCATCGCTGCGCAGAACGTGCAGGTGCCGGCCGGCAGCTTCGGCGGTCGGCCCGGCACGGTGGAGCAGGAGCTCACGGCCACGCTGGCCGTGAAGGGCATGCTCGAATCGCCCGAAGAGTTCGGCCGCATCGTGCTGCACGCCAACGCAGACGGTTCATCCGTGCGCCTGGCCAACGTGGCGCGACTGGAGATCGGCCGCCAGGACTACAGCATTGAAAGCCGCCAGGACGGCCGCAAGGCCGTGGCTGCGGCCGTGCAGCTCACGCCCGGTGGCAACGCCATCCAGACGGCCGACGCCGTGAAGGCGCGCCTGGCCGAGCTGTCGGCGGCCATGCCCAAGGACATGGAGTATTCCATTGCCTACGACACCTCGACCTTCGTCAAGGTGGCCATCAAGAAGGTCATCCACACCCTGCTTGAAGCCATGGTGCTGGTGTTCCTGGTGATGTTTCTGTTCCTCCAGAACTTCCGCTACACGCTCATCCCCTCCATCGTGGTCCCGGTGTGCCTGATGGGCACCTTCGCGGTGATGTACGGGCTGGGCTTCTCTGTGAACATGATGACCATGTTCGGCATGGTGTTGGCCATCGGCATCCTGGTGGACGACGCCATCGTGGTGGTCGAAAACGTCGAGCGCATCATGGCCACCGAAGGCCTGCCGCCGCGCGAGGCCACCATCAAGGCCATGGGCGAAGTCAGCGGCGCCATCGTCGGCATCACGCTGGTGCTCACCGCCGTGTTCCTGCCGCTAGCCTTCATGGGCGGCTCGGTGGGGGTGATCTACAAGCAGTTCTCGCTGTCGCTGGCGGTTTCCATTCTGTTCTCGGGGTTCCTCGCGCTCACGCTCACGCCGGCGCTGTGCGCCACCCTGCTCAAGCCCATCCCACAGGGCCACCATGAGGAGAAGAAAGGCTTCTTCGGTGCGTTCAACCGGGGCTTCGGCCGGCTCACGGAGCGCTTCGAGGTGCTCAACCACCGCCTGCTGCGCCGCACCGGCCGCTACATGGTGGTGTACCTGGCGATCTTCGCGGTGCTGGGCTTCCTGTACGTGCGCGTGCCCGAATCCTTCGTGCCCACCGAAGACCAGGGCTACCTGATCGTGGACATGCAGCTGCCCCCGGGCGCGACCTACTCGCGCACGGAGAAGCTGGTCAATGAAGTGGACTCCTACCTCATGTCGCGCGAAGGCATGGCCTCGGCCTTCTCGGTGCTGGGCTTCAGCTTCTCGGGCTCGGGCCAGAACGCGGCGTTGGGCTTCCCCAACCTCAAGGACTGGGCCGAGCGCAGCGCGGCCCAGTCGCCTGCGGCCGAGGCAGCAGCCCTCAACGAGCGCTTTGCCGGCAGCAAGGACGGCACGGTGATGGCCATGACGCCACCGCCCATCGAAGGCCTGGGCAATGCGGGTGGCTTCGCGCTGCGCCTGCAGGACCGTGGCGGCGTAGGGCGCGAGGTGCTGGTGCAGGCGCGCGACCAGTTGCTGCAGCAGGCCAATACCTCACCGCTCATCGCCTACGCCATGATGGAAGGCCTGCAGGACGCACCCCAGCTGCGCCTGGACGTGGATCGCGCCAAGGCCGAGACGCTGGGCGTGGGCTTCGACGTAGTCAACACGGCCATCTCCACTGCCTATGGCTCGGCCATGGTGAACGACTTCACCAACGCCGGCCGCCTGCAGCGCGTGATCGTGCAGGCCGACATCAAGGAGCGCATGACGCCCGAGGGCATCCTGGCGCTGCACGTGCCGAGCAAGACGGGTGTGCAGGTGCCGCTGAGCGCCTTCATCACCGTGCACTGGGAGATCGGGCCTGTGCAGCTGTCGCGCTACAACGGCTACCCGGCCTTCAAGATCAGCGGCGACGCGGCGTCGGGCCACAGCACGGGCGAGGCGATGGCCGAGCTCGAGCGCATCGTGGGTGGCTTGCCGCAGGGCATCGGTTACGAGTGGACGGGCCTGTCGCTGCAGGAGCGCGCGGCCGGCGGGCAGGCGCCCTTCCTGTTCGCGCTGGCCATCCTGGCGGTGTTCCTGCTGCTGGTGGCGCTGTACGAGAGCTGGGCCGTGCCCATGGCGGTGATGCTCATCGTGCCCATCGGTGCGCTGGGTGCGGTGCTGGCCATCACGCTGACCGGCATGTCCAACGACGTGTATTTCAAAGTAGGGCTCATCACCATCATCGGCCTGGCCGCGAAGAACGCCATCCTGATCGTGGAGTTCGCCAAGAGCCTGCGCGAACAGGGGCACTCGCTGGTCGATGCCGCCGTGCAGGCCGCGCGCCTGCGCCTGCGCCCCATCGTGATGACCTCACTGGCCTTCATCCTGGGCGTGGTGCCGCTGGTGCTGGCCTCTGGTGCCGGAGCAGCCAGCCAGCGGTCGCTGGGCACCGGCGTCATCGGCGGCATGCTCAGCGCCACGGTGCTGGGCGTGGTCTTCGTGCCCATCTTCTTCGTCTGGGTGCTGTCACTCTTTGCGCGCCGAAAGGCAGCAGTTGCGTCTACCGAGACCCTCGAACCGATTGCAGTGAAATGAATTACCGAATGACACGCTCCTTCTCCGCATTGGCCCTGGCCCTGCTGCTGGCCGGCTGCGCCTCTCTGGCGCCCGAATACCAACGCCCCGAGGCCCCTGTGCCTGCCTCCTGGTCTGGAACACCGGCCGAGCAGGCCCCGGCGGTGCCGCTGCGATGGCAGGACTTTGTTGCCGACGAGCGCCTGCGGGTCCTGGTGCAGCAGGCCTTGCAGAACAACCGCGACCTGCGCCAGACCCTGCTCAACGTGGAGGCCGTGCGTGCGCAGTATCAGATTCAGCGCGCAGACCGGTTGCCCAGCGTCGGCCTGCAAGCGGGCGGTACACGCCAGCGCACGCCGGCCGACCTGTCGGGCACCGGCACTGCCACCACCCAGGGCAACTACCAGGTGGGCCTGGGCGTCACCGCCTTCGAGCTCGACCTGTTCGGCCGCGTGCGCAGCCTGACCGATGCGGCCTTGCAGGACTACCTGGCCACCGAGCAGGGCGCACAGGCTGCGCGTATCAGCCTGGTGGGGCAGGTGATCGAATCCTTCCTCACCCACGATGGTGCCCGGCGCCGGCTGCAACTGGCACAGCAGACCCTGCAGGCGCGTGAGCAGTCGCTGAACCTGACAGCGCGGCGCCGCGCAAGCGGGACTGCTACGGCGCTGGACCACCAAGAGGCACTGGGCCTGGCCGAACAGGCCCGCGCCGAGTTCGAGCGCAACCAGCGCGAGCTGCAGCAGGCCAACAACGCCCTGCGCCTGCTGACGGGCAGCGATGCCGCCGACCTGGATCTCACCGCAGCCAGCGATGGCACGCCGGCGCTGGTGCAAGACATTGCTGCCGGCGCACCGTCGGACCTGCTGGCCCGCCGGCCCGACATCGTGGCCGCAGAGCACCAGCTGCGCGCGCGCCATGCCGACATCGGCGCGGCGCGAGCGGCGTTCTTCCCGCGCATCACGCTCACCGGGCTGGTGGGTAGCTCCAGCAACGAGCTGTCGAACCTGTTTCGCGCAGGGCAGGGCACGTGGTCCTTCGCGCCGCAGCTCACGCTGCCGATCTTCGACGGCGGGCGCAATCGCGCAGGCCTCACCTTGGCCGAGGTGCGCCGAGACGCCGCCGTGGCGCGCTACGAAGGCAGCATCCAGACCGCCTTCCGCGAGGTGGCCGACGCGCTGGCCGCCACCGACACCCTGCGGCGCGAAGAGGCCGCCCGCCTGGTGCTGGTGCGCAGCAGCCAGGAGGCACTGCGCCTGGCCGAGGTGCGCTACCGCGGCGGGGTGGACAGCCACCTGCGCTACCTGGAGGCCCAGCGCTCTGCCTATGCCAGCCAACTGGCCTACATCGAGACCAGCACCCAACGGCAGATCGCGCTGGCCACGCTCTTCAGGGCGCTGGGTGGAGGCTGGTCGCTTTAGTGAGAAGACTTCTTTGCGAAGTCACTCCGAAGATGGGTGATTGCACAGGTCAGAGGCCTGAGACCTTGGCGATTTGTTTCAGTGGTGACAGAGAAATTGCCGGCCTTGTCCGCCTTGCGCTTGGCAGCTGTTGCGCTGTCTCAGACTCTATTGCCCGTGAAAAAATGCGCCCCCAAGAGCGCGCCGCTCATTCGACCGTCACGCTCTTGGCAATCAAACAACCCTTGTGGCTGCGGCACGCTGCTGCGCAGCTTCACGCCGGCTGCGCCGACATGAGCCTGCGCCGCAAGCCCCGCAACCTTGCGCCTACGGCGTGGCGCTGCGCGCCCCCAAGAGCGCGCCGCTCATTCGACCGTCACGCTCTTGGCAAGGTTGCGGGGCTTGTCCACGTCCGTGCCGCGTGCGCAGGCGGTGTGGTAGGCCAGCAGTTGCAGCGGCACCACGTGCAAAAGCGGGCTCAGGGCGCCGTAGTGCTCGGGCATACGGATGACGTGCAGGCCCTCGGCGCTGTCGATGCGGGTATCGGCATCGGCCAGCACGTAGAGCACGCCGCCGCGCGCGCGCACTTCCTGCATATTGCTCTTGAGCTTTTCCAGCAGCGCATCGTTGGGTGCCACGGTCACCACCGGCATGGCGCTGGTGACCAGCGCCAGCGGGCCGTGCTTGAGCTCGCCCGCCGGGTACGCTTCGGCGTGGATGTAGCTGATTTCCTTGAGCTTGAGCGCACCTTCGAGCGCCACCGGGTAGTGCACGCCCCGGCCCAGGAAGAGGGCGTTTTCCATGCGCGCGAAGTCCTCGGCCCAGCTGATGAGTTGGGGTTCGAGCGCCAGCACGGCCTGCAGCGCCACGGGCAGGTGGCGCATGGCTTTGAGGTGCGCTGCCTCTTGCTCCTCAGTGAGCAGATTGCGCACCTGCGCCAGCGCCAGGGTGAGCAAGAACAGCCCGGCCAGCTGGGTGGTGAAGGCCTTGGTGCTGGCCACGCCAATCTCCACCCCGGCGCGCGTGACGTAGGCCAGCTGGCACTCGCGCACCATGGCGCTGGTGGCGACGTTGCAGATGGTCAGCGTATGGCGGTGGCCCAGGCTTTGCGCGTGGCGCAGCGCCGCCAGGGTGTCGGCGGTCTCGCCCGACTGGCTGATGGTGACGACCAGCTGGCGCGGGTTGGGCACGCTGTCGCGGTAGCGGTATTCGCTCGCCACCTCCACCTGCGTCGGGATGCGCGCCAGGCTTTCGAGCCAGTATTTGGCCGTGCAGCCGCTGTAGTAGCTGGTGCCGCAGGCGAGGATCAGCACCGAATCAATCTCCTTGAAGACGCGGTAGGCGCCGTCGCCAAACAGCTCGGGCGTGATCGCCTGGATGCCGTCGAGCGTATCGGCCAGGGCGCGCGGCTGCTCGAAGATTTCCTTTTGCATGTAGTGGCGGTAGGGCCCGAGCTCGGCGGCGCCGCTGTGCGCGTGCACGGTGCGCACCGGGCGGCTGCCTTCGGGCAGCGGCCGGCCATCAGCGCCGGCGATCCAGTAGCGCCCTGGCTGCAGATCGACCAGATCGCCCTCCTCCAGGTACACGATCTGGTCGGTGACGCCAGCGAGCGCCATAGCGTCGCTGGCCAGGAAATGCTCGCCCTGGCCCACGCCCAGCACCAGCGGCGAGCCGGCACGCGCGCCCACCACGCGCTGCGGCTCGTCCTTGTGCATCACGGCAATGGCGTAGGCGCCGTGCAGCTGGTGCGTGGCGGCGTGCACGGCAGCGAACAGGTCGCCCTCGTACAGGCTATCGACCAGGTGGGCGATGACTTCGGTATCGGTCTGGCTGACGAACACGTAGCCGCGCGCCTGCAGCTGCGCACGCAGTTCCTCGTGGTTCTCGATGATGCCGTTGTGCACCAGGGCCACGCGCCCCACGGCATCGGCCCCAGCGCCCGGCCCGGGGCTGAAGTGCGGGTGCGCGTTGTGCACCGCCGGCGCACCATGCGTGGCCCAGCGCGTGTGCGCAATGCCGGTTGCGCCCGCAATGTGCTCGTGCGCGACCTGTTCGAGCAACTCCGCCACGCGCGCCGTGCTGCGCGCGCGCTGCAGGCCGCCACTGCCGCCCAGGCTGGCGCCGTGGATGGCAACGCCGCAGGAGTCATAACCCCGGTATTCCAGGCGCTGCAGACCCTGCACCAGGATGGGAACGATGTTGCGCGCAGAGACTGCGCCGACGATGCCGCACATAAAAAAACCGCCTTTGTGAAAGATGGGGCGATGCTAGGCAAAGCAAAAAGAAATTTCAGACTATTTTTTTCAAATTTATGAAATTAAATTGCATTAATACCCATGTGAGAAATAAAATTTCAAAACTATGGAGCAAATGCAATTAGACGATACGGATTGGCTGCTCTTGCAGGCCCTGCAAGAAGACGCCAGCCAAAGCAACCAGGCCCTGGCCGAGCGCGCGCACATCTCCGCCCCCACCTGCCTGCGGCGCGTGCGCCGGCTGCAGGCGCTGGGCCTGATCGAGCGCCAGGTGGCCATCTTGCGGCCCGAACGCCTGGCGCAGCTGATCGGCCATGGCCTGTCGGCCATCGTCGAGGTCAGCCTCGATCGCCAGGGGGCCGAATGGCTCGACGCCTTTGAGGCCCGCGCCGTGGCCGAGGCGCAAGTGCAGCAGTGCTGGCGTGTCTCGCCCGGGCCCGACTTTATTTTGGTGACGCACACGCGCGATATGCCGGCCTACCAGGCGCTGGCGCAGCGCCTGTTCACGCACGACGGCAATGTGCGCAACGTGAAGGCGTTTTTCAGCGTCAAACGCGCCAAGTGCCAGTGGGCGCTGGCGCTGGAAAAATAAGCAGCGTCAGCCGCGCGCGTCCACGCTGATGATGCGCTCGACCGTACCGTGCGCCAGCCCGCCGCGCACGCCGATCAGGTGGTCGTGCAGGTTCACCGTCGGGTCGCAGTGGCCGGGCACCAGCCACAACATGCGCCCGAGCGCCGGCAGGCGCGCCTTGGAGCCGCGCACGGTCAGGATGCCGTGCTCGTCACCGCCGTTGGCAAAGCCGAGCGCGCGTTCGGGCGCCAGGCCCCAGACCTGGGGCAGGCCGGAGTCGATGGCGTGGCTCTTGTGGCCGGCGTCGCACACCACATGCGTCTCGCGCGCCGAAATCACCTGCGTCTTGATGAACAGCGCCTGCTCGAACGCCGGCTGCGCCGGCTCGCGCTCGTTGCGCGCATAGTCGGCATCCATGAACAGAAAAGAGCCCGGCTGCAGCTCGCCATAGACACCGCTGGCGGCCTCGTGCACCAGGGTGCCGGTGCCCGAACCAGTGACCAGCGGCAGCCCCAGGCCGGCGGCCTCGATCAGGCTGTGCGCCTGCGCGGCCAGGGCGGTGGCGCCCGCAATGGCGGCGCGCCGCTCGGCGCAGCTGCGCAGGTGCTGGGCACGGCCGTGGTAAGCCTGCAGGCCGGCAAAGCGCAGGCGCGGCTGCACCGTGATGGCTTGCGCCAGGGCCACGGCCTCGGGCCCGGGGGGCAGGCCACAGCGGCCCTGGCCGACGTCGATTTCCACGAACACGTCGATGCCGGCGCTGCTGCCCGCCACCTGCATGGCCTCGGCCAGGCGCGCCACGCCCTCGGCGCTGTCAACCGCCAGCGCCAGGCGCCCACCGCGCGCCGCCAGCTGCGCCGCCAGGCTGGCCGCGCGCAGCAGCTTGCTGGCCGCGAGCAGCTCGTTGGTGAGAAAGATGTCGTGCACGCCGCCCGCCGCCAGGGCCTCGGCTTCGGCGAGTGTTTGCACGCAGGCGCCGCAGGCGCCGGCCTGCTGCAGCTGCAGGGCGATGTCGGCACTCTTGTGCAGCTTGGCATGGGGGCGCCAGCGCACGCCGTGCTTGCGCGCGAACTCGGCCATGCGCTGGATGTTGCGTTCCATGGCATCGAGATCGACGACCGGGGCCGGGGTTTCAATCAGATCGACGCGCAGGCCGATGCTGGCGCGCAGGTGTTCAGGCAGTGGTTTCATCACGGCTGGCTTGTTCGAGGTGGCCGGTATCGGCCCAACCCACCAAGCTTAGCCCATGACCGGGGGTCCACAGCAGCCGGTTGATGGCCGTGTTCGTCAGCTGCCAGGTGCGCGGCGCCTGCAGGCTCTGGCGCGTGGCGGCGCGGTAGAGCACGTCGAGCACGCCGCCATGCGCCACCAGCAGCAGCAGCGCGCCAGGGTGGCGCGCGGCAATGCCTTCGGTGGCGGCGTGCACGCGCGCGCGCAGCTGCAGCAGGGTTTCGCCGCCCTCGGGGGCGTAGTCCGGCTCGCGCTGGCGCCAGCGGCGCGCCT
>JAJTBK010000426.1 GCA_021286965.1 Comamonadaceae bacterium
GCTGTAGCGGCGGGCGTTTTCCAGCAGGTTGCGCAGGGCGCGGCGCAGCAGCTTGGCGACGCCGGGCACCTCCAGCGCGGTGCAGTCTGGCGGCAGGTGGAGTTCGGCGCCGACGCGGGCGGCCTCCTCGGCGGCCAGGCCGATGAGGTCGATGCGCTCGACGCTGCCCATGTCGGCCGCGCGTGCGTCCAGGCGGCTGGCAAGCAAAATTTCGTCGATCAGCTGGTCGAGCTCGTTGACGTTGCGCTGCATCTCCTGGCGCAGGGCGGCGCCGGTGCTCGCGGGCAGCAGCTCCAGCCCCATGCGGATGCGCGCCAGCGGCGAGCGCAGCTCGTGCGAGGCGTTGGCGAGCAGGCTTTTGTGCGCGGCCAGCAGGGCCTCGATGCGGGCGGCAGCGGCGTTGAACTGGCGCGCCAGGTCGGCCACCTCGTCTTGCCCGCCCTCAGGCGCGCGCACCGACAGGTCGCCCTCGCCAAAGCGCTGCACGCTGCGCTGCAGGGTTTCCAGGCGCTTGAGCAGGCGCCGGATGATGGGGAACACCCCCACCACCACCGCCAGGCTCACCAGGCCGAGCAGCCACAGAAAACCAAACGGTGGGCGCAGCCAGAACGCGGCCTCGGGATTGCGGTGCGGGCCCGGCGGGGCGCCGCTGCGGTCGCTGCGCGGGGCCATTTGCAGCACGTAGTTTTGGCCGTCCTGGCCCTCGATGCGCCATTCCACGCCCTCGCTCGGCGGCCCCGGCAGGCGCAGCGCCTGGCCGGCGAGCAGGGCTGCGCCGCTGCTGCTGCGCAGTACGATGTCGCGCGCCGGTGGCGCCAGCGGGGCGTTGTTTTGCTCGGCGGCAATGCGCCAGGCCCAGCCGACGAGCAGCGTCAGCAGTGCCACGCCGCCCACCACGGCCAGCCAGATGCGCAGGTACAGGCGCTGCGAGAAGGCCCGGGCCAGGGCGCGCCAGGGGGTCATGTCAGTCCTGCTGTTTGGCAAAAACGTAGCCCACGCCGCGCACGGTGAGGATGCGCTTGGGGCTCTTGGGGTCGGCTTCGATGGCGGCGCGGATGCGGCCCATGTGCACGTCGATGGAGCGGTCGAACGCTTCGAGCTCGCGCCCGCGCACGGTCTCCATGATTTGCTCGCGCGTGAGCACGCGCCCGGCGCTGGCGGCCAGGGTGACGAGCAGGTCGAACTGGTACGAGGTCAGTTCCACCGCCTGTCCGGCAACGCTGACGCTGCGCGCGTCGCGGTCGATCTCCAGCTGGCCAAAGCGCAGCAGCTCGGCGCGCTCGGGCGCCGCCGGTGCCATGGTGCGCCGGCGCAGGATGGCGCGGATGCGCGCCAGCAGTTCGCGTGGCTCGAAGGGCTTGGGCAGGTAGTCGTCCGCGCCCAGCTCCAGGCCGATGACGCGGTCCATGGGGTCGCCCTTGGCCGTGAGCATGAGCACCGGCACCTGCGCCGCCGCCCCGGGCAGGGCGCGGATGCGCCGGCAGATCTCCAGCCCATCCATGTCGGGCAGCATCAAATCCAGCAGCACCAGCGCCGGCAGGGGCGGCGCTTGCAGCTGCGCCAGGCCGCTGGCGCCGTCGGCGCAGTGCAGCACCGCCAGGCCGTTGTGGCCCAGGTACTCGGCCACCATCTGCGCCAGACGGTGGTCGTCTTCGATCATCAGCAGGGGATTGTTCATGCGCCGATTGTCGCGGCGGTGCGCACCGGGGGCTTGTCGGCGGTGTAAAGCGGGGGTAAAGCGGGCGTGTGGGGGCGGGCCTCACGCTGGCGGGCGCACGCGCCCGGCCAGCAGCACCAGCAGCAGCACCGGCAGGCCCAGCAGCGCCGTGCCGACGAAGAATTCCTGGTAGCCGTAGGCATCGACGAAGCGCCCGGAAAACCCCGCCAGCCACTTGGGCGCGAGCAGCATCATGGAGCTGAACAGCGCGTACTGCGTGGCCGAGTACTGCACATTGGTCAGCCCCGAGAGGTAGGCGATGAAGGCCGCCGAGGCGATGCCGCCGGCCAGGTTGTCGGCCGAGACGACAAAAATCAGCCCCGTCAGGTCGTGCCCGCGCGTGGCCAGCCAGGCGAACAGCAGGTTGCTCGTGGCCGACAGCAGCGCGCCCAGCAGCAGCACCCGCATCACGCCCCAGCGCAGCGCCATGGCGCCGCCCAAAAAGGCACCGCCCAGGGTCATGAGCACGCCGTAAATCTTGGTCACGGCCGCCACCTCGTCCTTGGTGAAACCCATATCGACGTAGAACGGATTGGCCATGATGCCCATCACCACGTCGCTGATGCGGTACACCGCAATCAGCGCCAGGATCAGCAGCGCCTGCCAGCGGTAGCGGCCCAGAAAATCGGCAAACGGCGCCACCAGCGCACCGTGCAGCCAGTCTGCCAGCCCTTGCGCCGGCGGCTGCGGGCGTGGCTGAGGCTCGGGCGCGAGCAGCACCGTGATGATGCCGACCGCCATCGACGCCGCCATGGCCAGGTAAGCCATGCGCCAGGCGCCCGCCTGGTAGCCGCTGAGGCCCGCTGCCTCTGAGCGCGCTGCCAGCCACAGCACGCCGGCGCCGGCCCAGATCATGGCCAGGCGGTAGCCGCTTTGGTAGGTGGCCGAGAGCGCCGCCTGGCGCTCGGTGTCGGCGCTTTCGATGCGGTAGGCGTCCAGGGCGATGTCCTGCGTCGCCGAGCCAAATGCCACCGCCAGCGCACACCACACCAGCGGCGTCAGCGCCTGCTGCGGATCGTTGCCGGCCATGCCCACCAGGCCCAGCACCACCAGTGTCTGCGCCAGCAGCAGCCAGCTGCGCCGCCGCCCCAGGGCGCGCGTCAGCAGCGGCAGCGGCAGGCGATCGACCAGCGGCGCCCACACCCACTTGAAGGCGTAGGCCAGCCCGACCCACGAGAGGTAGCCGATGGTGGTGCGATCCACCCCCGCCTCGCGCAGCCAGAACGACAGCGTGCCCAGCACCAGCAAGAGCGGCAATCCAGCAGAAAAACCCAGCGCCAACATGCGCAGGCTGGCCGGTTCGGTATAGACGCGCCAGGTGGCGGCCCAGCTGCGGCGGGGGGGCGGGGAGGAGGGCAGGGACATGCGGGGGAAGACGCTCGAAATGCTCTGAAATGGGTAGCGGCTGGCGCAGCATCGGTGCCGCAGTCGGCTATTTTGCGCCATGGTCTGGGGGGTACCTATCTTCGGGCAAGATGCTGGCCCATGATGCACCTGTCTCCCTCCACCCGTGGCCTGGCGTTGATCGTGCTCGCGGCCATGCTTTGGGGCACCAGCGGTACGGCCCAAAGCCTGGCGCCGGCGCAACTCTCTCCGTACTGGGTGGGGGCGCTGCGCGTGGCCTTTGCCGCCGCTTTTTTTGCCCTGCTGGCTGGGCCGCGCGCCGTGGGCGCGCAGCCGCCCTGGCCCTGGCGCCGGCTGTGGCCGGCGGCGCTGTGCATTGCCTGCTACAACCTGAGTTTTTTTGCCGGCGTCAGGCTCTCGGGCGTGGCCCTGGGCACGGCGCTGGCGATTGGCAGCGGGCCGCTGTGGGCGGGCCTGCTCGAAGCGCTGTGGCTGCGCCGCTGGCCCAGCGGCCTGTGGTGGCTGGGCACGGTGGTGAGCGTGGCCGGCGGCGTGGCCATGGTGCTGGGCCAGGGCGGGGCGCTGCGGCTGTCGCCGGCCGGCGTGGCGCTGTGCCTGCTGGCGGGCCTGTGCTATGCCATCTACGCGCTTTTGAGCAAATCGCTGGTGCTGCAGCTGGGGCCGGCGCGCACCAATCTGGGGGTGTTCATGCTGGCCTCGCTGCTGTCGCTGCCGCTGGCCTGGGCCTTGGGCGGGCCGCTGCAGACCGATGCCCGGGGCTGGGCGGTGGCGTTGTACCTGGGGCTGGTGAGCTCGGGGTTGGCGTATTTGCTGTTCACGACGGCGCTGCGCCATGTATCGGGCGCTACCGGGGTCACACTGGCATTGTTTGAGCCGGTGACGGCGTTTGCCCTGGCGGTGCTGGTGGTCGGCGAGACGCCGCAGGCCCTGGCCTACTTGGGTCTGGGGGCGGTGTTGCTGGGCTTGCTGCTGGTGGTCTGGGCCGAGCTGCGTGCGCAGCGGCAGTGATGGAAGAATAGCGTTTTCCCCCTGCTGGCCGCCATGAAAAAAATCCTGCCTTTGTCTTGTCTGCAAATGCTTGCTGCCGCCTTGGCGCTGTCTGGGGGCGCGGCTTGGGCGCAGGTGGACGTGGGCGCGGCGTCGAGCCTGCGCACCCTGGTGCCAGCCGAGACGCTGGAGCAGTCGGCGCAGCAGCAGTACGCGCAGTTGCTGGCACAGGCGCGCGCGCAGCGTGCCCTGGCGCCCGAGGGCAACCCGCAGCTGCTCAAGCTGCGCGCCATTGCGCAGCGCCTCATCCCCTACGCCGAGCAATGGAACCCGCGCGCGCGCCAGTGGCGCTGGGAGGTCAACCTCATCGGCAGCAAGGAGGTGAACGCCTTTTGTATGCCCGGCGGCAAGATCGTGTTCTACAGCGGCATCCTGAACCAGCTGCAGCTGACCGACGATGAGATCGCCATGGTCATGGGCCACGAAATGGCGCACGCCCTGCGCGAGCACGCGCGCGAGCGGCTGGTCAAAAGCCAGGCGACGAACCTCGGCCTGCGCCTGGGGGCGCAGCTCTTGGGCCTGGGCGAAGTGGGCACGGCGGCGGCGAACGTGGGCGGGCAGCTGCTGACGCTCAAGTTCAGCCGCAGCGACGAGAGCGAGGCCGACCTGGTCGGCCTGGAGCTGGCGGCGCGCGCCCGCTTCAACCCCCAGGCGAGCGTGACGCTGTGGCAAAAAATGACCCAGGCCACGGGCGGCGGCGGCATTGGTTTTTTGTCCACTCACCCCACGGGCCCCGAGCGCATCCACGAGCTGCAGGCGAACCTGCCGAAGGTGCAGGGGCTGTACGAACAGGCGCGGCATTGACGGGCATTGTGCTTGTCAGGGCCGCCCATACAGCGTCAGTAGCTATTAAAAAATGAGCACCTAACCCCAGCGGTGGCTGCCTACAAACGGGTTCGTGCGCCGCTCGTGCCCAAAGCTGCTCTCCGGCCCGTGGCCGGGGATGAAGATGGTGTCGTCGCCCATGGGCCACAGGCGCTGCTCGATGCTGTCGATGAGCTGCTGGTGGTTGCCCTGCGGGAAATCGGTGCGGCCGATGCTGCCGGCAAACAGCACGTCGCCGACGAAGCAGCGCTGGATTTGCGGCGCATGGAATACGACGTGGCCCGGGGTGTGGCCGGGGCAGTGGCGCACGTGCATGGTTTCCTCGCCCAGCTGCACGCTGTCGCCATCGTGCAGCCAGCGCGTGGGCGTGAACGGCAGGGCGGGCGCAAAGCCAAACATGGCGCTTTGCTGCGGCAGGCCGTCGATCCAGAACTGGTCGCCCGGGTGCGGGCCGATGATGGGCAGCGCCAGCTGCTGCGCCAGTGCGCCGGCGCCGCCGGCGTGGTCGATGTGGGCGTGCGTCAGCCACAGCGCCGTCAGCGTCAGGCCGCGCGCCTGCACCTCGGCCTGCAGGCGTTCGATGTCGCCGCCGGGGTCGATCAGCGCGGCCTGGCCGGTGGCGTCGCACCACAGCAGCGAGCAGTTTTGCGCAAAGGCGGTGACGGGGATGGTGTGGTAGTGGAGCATGGGCGCGATTGTTGCAGCTTGGCGGCCTACATATTGGCCGCCGCCAGCACCTCGGGCATGTCGGTCAGCCCCTGCAGCACTTTGTCAATGCCGTCCTGGCGCAGGGTTTTCATGCCGGCGGCGAGGGCGCTGGCACGGATGTCCTGGGCCGCATCGCGCTGGCGGATGTGCTGGCGGATGGCGTCGTCGCTGATCATCAGCTCGTGGATGCCCAGGCGCCCCTTGTAGCCCGTGCCATCGCAATGGTGGCAGCCCACACGCTGCCACAGCTGGGGCGGCTGGCCGTTGGCGCCCAGGGTTTGCAGCCACTGCTGCACCAGGGCGTGCTGCGCGGCCTCCGGGGTGCTGCCTGGCGTCAGCGGCTGGCTTTGCAGGTACTGTGCGGCCAGCGGCGCCAGGAGTTCGGCGCTGGCGGGTTCGGGGCGGCGGCAGTGCGTGCACAGGCGGCGCACCAGGCGCTGCGCCAGGATGGCCAGCAGCGAGTCGGAGAAGGTGAACGGGTCCATGCCGATCTCCAGCAGCCGCGCCACGCTCTCGGGGGCGGAGTTGGTGTGCAGCGTGGACAGCACCAGGTGGCCGGTGAGCGAGGCTTCGATGGCGATGCCCGCCGTCTCCTCGTCGCGCATTTCGCCGATCATGACCACGTCTGGGTCGGCGCGCAAAAAGCTGCGCATGGCGGCGGCAAAGGTCCAGCCGATGCGCGGGTTGACTTCGACCTGGCGCAGGCCCTCCTGGGTGATTTCGATCGGGTTCTCGGCCGTCCAAATTTTGCGCCCCGGGGTGTTGATCTCGCGGATGACGGAGTGCAGCGTCGTCGTCTTGCCGCTGCCGGTGGGGCCGCAGACCAGGATCAGGCCGTAGCTTTTGTGCACGGCACTGCGCAGCAGGGCCAGGTTGTGCGCGTTCAGGCCAATCTGCTCCAGGGGCAGCGGCTTGTGGCTGGCGAGCACGCGCAGCACCACGTCTTCGAGGTTCTGGTGCGTCGGCACCGTGACCACGCGCAGCTCGACCTTGTCGCCGCCAAAGCGCGAGAAATCAATCTTGCCGTCCTGCGGCTTGCGGCGCTCGGAAATATCGAGGCCGGCCATGATCTTGATGCGCGCCACCAGCGCAAAGCGAAAGCGCGCTTGCAGATCGAGGTAGGGGCGCAGCTCGCCGTCGATGCGCAGGCGCACGCGCACGTTGCGCGGCGCGGGCTCGGTTTCGATGTGGATGTCGGAGGCGCCCTGCACGATGGCCTCGGCGATGAGCGAGTTGACCAGGCGCACCAGGGTGTTGTCGGACTCGCTGACGACGTCGGCGCGCTCGGTCTGCAGCGTCTCGTTGCTGCTGCCCAGATCGACCGCCAGGTCGTGCGCGCTGGTTTTGCTGTGGCCCTCGCCGGCGAGCACGCGGTAGGCGCGGGCGATGGCCGGCACCAGGGTGTCGGGCGCGGCCAGCACCGGGAACACGCGCCGCTGCGTCAGGAAGCGCAGCTGGTCGAGCAGGCGCCTGTCCCAGGGGTCGTTCATCAGCACGACGATGGTGTCCTCGCGCAGCATCAGCGCCAGCACCTGCTCTTGCTCGGCCGTGGCGCGCGGCACCAGCGCCAGGGCGGCTGGATCGGGGTCGAGCTGGCTGGGGTCGATGGTGTGCTGGCCGAGCCAGGCGCTGATGACGCTGCGCAGCTGCTCCTGGCTCAGGGCGCCCTCATCGACCAGCAGCTGCCCGAGCTGGCGCCGGCGCCCGGCACGCGCCTGCTGCACCTGGGCGTGCAGCGCGGCTTGCAGCTGGTCGTGGTCGATCAGGCCATGGTTGATGAGCGCCTGGCCGAGGTGGCGCAGCGTCTGGCGCGGGGCGCCCGTGTCGTTGCAGACCAGGGCCCAGAGGGCTTGCAGGTCGGCCGGGCGCTGGATGGGATGGGGTGCGGGTGCGATTGCAGGTGCGGGGACAGTCATGGCAGGACCCATGGTGGGCCAGATGGCTGACCCGGGGCTGAATCAGAGCGAAAGGTCGTAGCCCAGCGTGATGGGCGCGTGGTCGGAGAATTTCTGCCCCTTGTAAATCGCCTCGCTGCGCGCCAGGGCGGCGGTTTGCGGTGTTGCCAGGTGGTAGATACTTCGACAAAAAACCCACAAACTGCGTGAGAACGCCGCCAGCTCACATCGCACCGGCAGAACTTTACTTAGGGAGCTTTGACCAACGCACCCAAAATTGCCGACGCGGCTGAGACACGGGCAGGGATGGGGTAGTTCTTGTTCGCCAACATCACCAGTCCGAACTTTTCTGTCGGCACAAACAGTGCGTAAGCGCCAAACCCGCCTGTTGAGCCAGTCTTATTGAAAAGGCGTGGGCCTTGGCCGTTATCGGCTTGAATCTGTTGTACCGGCTGCACGCCGAAAATGACCTCTGCCGCGTTTCCGTCCAAAAGCTGTTTCTGCGTGGTCGGGTAGGCGTACTGCTCCCAGCCCAAACCCTGCACAACGGGACCAGCTCTGAAGAATCCGACGTGTGTCATTTCCACGGCGCGCTGCATCCGGCCTTCTAGCGCGGCTGGATCGATGTTGGCTTGGACAAACCGGAGCATGTCGCGAGCTGTCGTCTTTACCCCGTAGGCTTGTTCATCCATAGGTCCTGGATTGACTCGCACCGCCTTGTCGTCCCGATAGCCCCATGCGTAGTTGGCGGCGGCACTGTGGGGAACATTGATGAACGTGCTCGCCATCCCAAAGGACTGAAAAACAACGGACTCCATGGCGTCGGCGAAGCTTTTCCCAAGGGAGTTGCTGGCGGCGAGGCCGAACAGTCCCAGGCTTGGATTTGAATACTGTCGCTGGGTTCCAGGCCGGGCGGTAGGAGCCCAGCCAGCGTAGTAGGCAAAGGTGGCCTTTGGGCCATCGACTGAGTCGGGGAACTGCAACGGCAAGCCGCCAGCCGTGTAAGTACCAAAGTGCAGGAGGGTCGCTTGGTCGATGGGCTTTCCGCTCAACTCAGGAACAAATTTGCTTGCATGGTCTGAAAACGAAAGCTTCCCCGTCTCTTGCGCGTAGGTGCCAAGGGTGGCAGTGAGTGTCTTGCTGAGTGAACCAATTTCGAAGATGGTGGCATCCGTCACCGGCTGGCCCGACTCCTTGGAACTTACCCCGAAGTTCAGCACGTAGGGGTGACCGTGGATAGTCACGGCGACAGCCATGCCAGGGATGGAATGCTGGGACATCAGCCGGCCAATGACCGGCTCAACAACGGCCCGCACACGCGCGGCCTCGTCTGCGTGGGCGACGTTGAAAGTCAGAATGGAAATGGCGATGTACGAGATGCGGCGGGCCGACACGGAAGGTTTTCGATTCATGTTTTTAGGTGAGTGTTGTTGCAGGCTTACGCGACAACGAATGGCGACGCCGAGCTCACAGCGTGAAGTCATAGTCAATTGAGAGGGGGGCGTGGTCGCTGAACTTTTGCGCCTTGTAGACGGTCGCAGTCCGGGCGAGTTCAGCAATGCCGGGGGTCGCGATTTGGTAGTCCAGGCGCCAGCCGACGTTGTTGGCGTAGGCCTGGCCCCGGTTGCTCCACCAGGTGTAGCAAGCGTCGGTGGTGTCGGGCTGGAGCTGGCGATAGACATCGACCAGGTGGCCTTCGGCGTCGGCCGAATCTAACAATTTTGTCATCCAGGCGCGTTCTTCGGGCAGGAAGCCGCTGTTTTTCTGGTTGCCGCGCCAGTTTTTCAGGTCTTTTTCCTGGTGCGCGATGTTGATGTCGCCGCAGAGGATGAATTCGCGCTCGCGTGCCAGGGCCAGCAGGTGCGGGCGGATGGCGGCGAGGAACCGGAACTTGGCCTGCTGGCGCTCTTCGCCCGAGCTGCCGCTGGGAAAGTAGGCGCTGATGAGCGAGAACTTGCGCCCCGGGCGGTCAAAGCGCAGTTCCAGGTAGCGGCCCTCGGCGTCGAACTCGCCGCCATCAAAACCCACGCGCAGGTCGCTGGGCGTGTGGCGGCTGTAGATGCCCACGCCCGAGTAGCCTTTTTTCTCGGCAAAGTGAAAATGTCCGTCCAGGCCCGCCAGGGCCTCGAAACGGCCCGCCATGTCCGGCGCCTGGGCCTTGATTTCCTGCACGCAAATACAATCGGGCCGCTCGGCGGCGAGCCAGTCCTGCAGCCCCTTGCTGCTGGCCGAGCGGATGCCGTTGAGATTGAGGCTGGTTAACTTGAACAAGGAATTTCCCATGGTGGATGTTGGTGCGCACTTGCAAGACAAGGCAGAGCTGGCGCAGGAGTTTGTGCAATTTGCGGTCGAATCCGGCGTGCTGCGCCTGGGTGAATTCAAGACCAAGGCCGGGCGCATGAGCCCGTATTTTTTCAACGCCGGCTTGTTTGACGACGGCGCCAAGATGGATCGCCTGGCGCAATTTTATGCACAGGCCATCCTGGCCAGCGGCATCGAGTTCGACATGGTGTTCGGCCCCGCGTACAAGGGCATTCCGCTGGCGGCGACGGTGGCGGTGGAGCTGGCGCGCCGGGGCAAGAACGTGCCCTTTGCCTACAACCGCAAGGAGGCCAAGGACCATGGCGAGGGCGGCACCCTGGTGGGCGCGCCGCTGGCCGGGCGTGTGCTCATCATCGACGACGTGATGAGCGCCGGCACCGCCGCGCGCGAGTCCATTGCCCTGATCCGCGCCGCCGGCGCCACCGCCCATGCCGTGGCCATTGCCCTCGATCGCCAGGAAATGGCGACAGAAAATGGCCATGACGTGGCACACAGCGCCGTGCAATACGTGCGCCAGCAGCTGGGGCTGCAGGTTTGTGCCATTGCCAAGCTGGCAGATTTATTGCTTTACTTGTCCTCCCGTGGCGGTGCCGAAATGCACGCCCACCACGAACGGGTACTGGCCTACCGCCAGCGCTACGGAGTTGACGAAAGGAATTGATTTGAATTGGCTTGCGCGCACCCTGGTGCTGCTGCTGTGTGCCGGGGCGTTGCCTGCCTGGGCCCAGGCTCCGGCGCCCTCGGCCCCGACCAGCAACGTCTACACCTGCATCGACGCCAAAGGCCGGCGCCTGACGGCCGATCGCCCGATTGCCGACTGTGCCGACCGCGAGCAGCGTGTGCTCGGGCCCTCGGGTACCGAGCGCGAGCGTCTGGGGCCGACGCTGACCGAGCACGAGCGCGCAGCGCGTGATGCCCAGCGGCGCAAGGAGCTCGAAGAGCGCGCACGCCTGGCCGACGAACGCCGGCGCGAGCGCGCCCTGGTGGCGCGCTACCCCGACCAGGCGGCGCACGACGCCGAGCGCGCGGCTGCGCAAGAGCAGGTCGATGAGGTCACGCGGGTGGCGCAAAAGCGCATCGTCGAGCTGCTCGAGCAGCGCAAGAAACTCGCTGGCGAGATGGAGTTTTACAAAAAGAGCCCGGCGCAGGCGCCGATGCACCTGCGCCGTGCCGTGGCCGAGAACGACGACCAGATCGCCGAGCAGGAGCGCTTCGTCGCCAACCAGGCGCAGGAAAAGCGCCGCGTCAACCAGCGCTTTGACGCCGAGCTGCTGCAGCTGCGCAAGCTCTGGGCCGCGCGGGCCGTTCCGGTTGAATAATTTTGATAGCGCCTTGCGCTGGCCTGGAGCGCCTTGGCGGCTTATTTGGTGCTGGAATTCGGAGCCGCACCGTGTGCCGCCAGCGCCTGTGCCAGTACCGTGAAGATACGTTCATCGCCCATCTGCGCCACGTTCAGGCGCATGAAGCGGCCGGCATCCGCTGCCTGACTGAAGACGTTGCCGGGCGCCAGCACCACGCCCTGTGGCAGGCAGGTGCGCGCCAGCACCGCCGCATCCAGCCCCGGGGGCAAATGGCACCAGACGAACATGCCTGCCTGCGGCACCAGCCAGGGGTGCAGGCCCAGCGCCTGCAGGCGGGGGATGACCTGGTGACGGCTGCGCGCCAGCCGTAGGCGTAGCGCCTGCAGGTGGCGGCGGTAGCCGCTATCGGTCAGGACCTGGTGCACCGTGCGGGCCGCCAGGGCGGAGCCGCCAAAGCCGGTGGCAATCTTCAGATCGGTCAGCGCCTCGATCCAGTCGGCGCGCGCCGCGATGTAGCCACAGCGCAGCGCTGCCGACACCGACTTGGAAAAGCTGCCGACGTGCAGCACCCGTCCCAGGCCATCGAACGCGGCCAGGCGTGGCGCGGGCTGCTCCTCGAAGTCGGCCAGGATGTCGTCCTCGACGATCACCATGTCCGCCGCCTCGGCCAGCCGGAGCAGCCGATGCGCCACCGCCGGGGCCAGCACCGCCCCCGTGGGGTTGTGCACGGCAGAGTTGGTGAGGTACAGGCGCGGCCGGTGCGCCTGCAGCGCCGCCTCGAACGCCAGCAGATCCGGCCCCTGTGGCGTGTACGGCACGCCCACGGCGCGCACGCGGTGCGCGCGCAGCAGGGCGTGGAAGTTGAAGTAGCACGGCTCGTCGAGCAGCACCACGTCGCCCGGCTGCAGCAGCAGGCGGCAGATGAGGTCGATGGACTGCGTGCCCGAGCCCGTCAGCAGCACCTGCCCCGGCGTCGCCGGCACGCCGCAGGCCGCCATGCGCCGCGCCAGCACCTGGCGCAGCCCGGGGTAGCCCAGCGGCGTGTCGTAGTCGGCGAGCGCGGTGGCGTCTGCGCGCGCCAGGGTGCGCAGTGCGCGGCGCACCCCGTCCTGGTACATCCAGTCGGCCGGTAGCCAGCCGCAGCCGGGCTTGAGCAGGCCCTCGCCCGGCTCCAGCGACTGGCGCGAGACCCAGAGCGGATCGATGTCGCGCTCGCGCGGCGGCGCCAGCTCCATCAGCGCCAGCGGCGCCGCCGGCCCGGCGACGTAAAAGCCCGCGCCCGGGCGCGCCATGATCAGCCCCTCGGCCACCAGCCGCTCGTAGGCCTGCACCACGGTTGATACCGACAGCCCCATGGCCTGCGCCTGTGCGCGCACCGAGGGCAGGCGTGCCCCCGGCGCATCGCTGCGCGCGGCGATGCGCGTGCGGATGGCGTGCATGACGGTGTCGATACGGGTGCCGTGGCGTGGCATGGTGGTGGCCCTTGGTGGTGCGTATTTGTACTGTATTTGTATGCAATACAGTTTCTTGAAATTGTGCTGCATTGTGCATGGACTCCGCGTGGCATGGGTGGTGTACTCAAGCGCCTTGACACAGGAGGAATGCATGAGAAAAACCACCAGCGGCTGGCTCAACGGATTCGTGGGCGTGGCCATTTTTGCCGGTTCGCTGCCAGCCACGCGCGTGGCGGTGGCCGACATTGCACCGTTGCTGCTGACCGGTGCGCGCGCCAGCATGGCAGCGCTCCTGGGGCTGGCGTTTTTGCTGCTGCTGCGCCAGCGCCGGCCGGCGGCGGCCGATCTGCCGGCGCTCGGCTTGACGGCGCTGGGCGTGGTGCTGGGTTTTCCGCTCCTGAGTGCGCTGGCGCTGCAGCACATCAGCGCGGCGCGTTCGCTGGTCTTCATCGGGCTGCTGCCCCTGTGCACGGCGCTGTTTGCCGTGCTGCGCGGCGGTGAGCGCCCGCGCCCGCTGTTCTGGCTGTTCTCGCTACTGGGCAGTGCCTGCGTGGCGGGCTACGCCGCCCAGGGTGGCGCGCCGGGGGCGTTGCGTGGTGACCTGCTGATGCTGGCCGCTATCGTGGCCTGCGGCATGGGCTATGCCGAGGGCGCACGGCTGTCGCGCCGCCTGGGTGGCTGGCAGGTTATCTGCTGGGCGCTGGTGCTGGCCCTGCCGGCCATGCTGGCGCTGACCTGGTGGGCGTTGCCGGCGGCCGCCGCCATCGGCCTGCCAGCCTGGCTGGGGCTGGCCTATGTGTCGCTGTTCAGCATGTTGCTCGGCTTCATCTTCTGGTACCGGGGGCTGGCGCAGGGCGGTATCGCGGCCGTGGGCCAGCTGCAGCTGCTGCAGCCCTTCATGGGCCTGGGCCTGGCGGCGCTGCTACTGCACGAGACCGTGCACCCGGCCATGCTGGCGGTGACGCTGGGCACGGTGCTGTGCGTGGCCGGGGCAAAAAAATACGCCGCGTGAGGCGGCGTCGGGGTGTGGCGCTCAGGCCAGCTGGGCCTTGAGCAGGTCATTGACCTGCTGCGGGTTGGCCTTGCCACGGCTGGCCTTCATCACCTGGCCGACCAGGGCGTTGAAAGCCTTGTCCTTGCCGGCTTTGTATTGCGCGACGTTGTCGGGGTTGGCGGCCAGCACGTCGGCGATGATTTTTTCCAGCGCGCCGCTGTCATTCATCTGCTTGAGGCCCTTGGCGGCGATGATGGCGTCCACCTCCTGGCCCTCGCCCGTCCATAGCGCCTCGAACACCTGGCGTGCGGCGTTGTTGGAAATCGTCCCGTCCTGGATGCGGGCGATCAGCTGCGCCAGCTGGCCGCTGGCCACCTTGACCGCGTCCATGCCGATTTCTTCGGCGTTCAGGCGGCGCGAGATCTCACCCATGATCCAGTTGCTCGCCAACTTTGCCTGGCCGCAGGCCTGGGCCGTGGCCTCGAAGTAGGCGGCCATGGCCTGGCTTTGCGTCAGTGTGGTGGCGTCGTACTCGGGCAGGCCGTACTGCGCGACGAAGCGCGCGGCCATGGCTTGCGGCAGCTCGGGCATGTCGGCCTTGACGCGCTCGACCCAGTCGGCGGCGATGACCAGCGGCGGCAGGTCGGGGTCGGGGAAGTAGCGGTAGTCGGCCGCGTCTTCCTTGGTGCGCATGGCGCGCGTCTCACCGGTGTCGGGGTTGAAGAGCACGGTGGCCTGCTGGATGCTGCGGCCATCCTCGATTTCTTCAATTTGCCAGCGGATCTCGTAGTCGATCGCCTGCTGCATGTTCTTGAAGCTGTTGAGGTTCTTGATCTCGCGGCGCGTGCCCAGCGGCCCGCCGGGCTTGCGCACGGAGACGTTGGCATCGCAGCGGAACGAGCCTTCCTGCATGTTGCCGTCGCAGATGCCGATCCAGGTGACGATCTGGTGCAGCGCCTTGGCGTAGGCCACGGCTTCTTCCGTGCTGCGCATGTCGGGCTCGGTGACGATCTCCAGCAGCGGCGTGCCGGCGCGGTTGAGGTCGATACCGCTCATGCCGTGGAATTCTTCGTGCAGCGATTTGCCCGCGTCTTCTTCGAGGTGGGCGCGCACCAGGCGCACGGTTTTCTTCTCCTCGCCCAGGTAGAAGCTCACCTCGCCGCCTTGCACCACGGGGATCTCGAACTGGCTGATCTGGTAGCCCTTAGGCAGGTCGGGGTAGAAGTAATTTTTGCGGGCAAAAATGCTCTCGGGCGCAATGTGCGAGCCCAGGGCCAGTCCTAATTTGATAGCGCAGGTGACGGCCTCGCGGTTCATCACCGGCAGCGCGCCGGGCAGGGCCAGATCGACGGCGCAGGCCTGGGTGTTGGGCTCGGCGCCGAAGGCGGTGCTGGCGCGGCTGAAAATTTTGCTGCGGGTGGCGAGCTGGGTGTGGGTCTCGAAGCCGATGACGACTTCGTAGCCGTGGATGAGTTTCGCGGTCATGGTCAGATGCCCTCCGGGCGGCGCTGGTGCCAGTCGGTGGCGCGCTGAAACTGGTGCGCCGCGCCCAGCAGCCGGGCTTCGTCAAAGTAGTTGCCAATGAGCTGCAGGCCCACGGGCAGGCCGGCGGCGCCCTGGCCGCAGGGCAGGCTCAGGCCCGGCAGGCCGGCGAGCGAGGCCGGCAGGGTGTAGATGTCGGCCAGGTAGTTGGCCACCGGATCGGTCTGGGCGCCGATCTGCGGCGCTACCGTGGGCGCCACCGGGCCGGCGATCAGGTCGCATTGCGCGAAGGCGGCCTGGAAGTCGTCGGCAATCAGGCGCCGGATTTTCTGCGCCTGCAGGTAGTAGGCGTCGTAGTAGCCCTCGGACAGCACGTAGGTGCCGATCATGATGCGGCGCTTGACCTCGTCGCCAAAGCCTTCGGCGCGGGTTTTCTTATACATGTCGAGCAAGTCGGTGTACTGCGCGGCGCGGTGGCCGTAGCGCACGCCGTCAAAGCGCGAGAGGTTGCTGCTCGCTTCCGCCGGTGCCAGGATGTAGTACACCGGCACCGCCAGCGCGGTGCGCGGCAGCGTGATGGGCACCAGGCGGGCGCCGAGCTTTTCGTATTCCTTCAGGGCCGCATCGACGGCGGTGCGCACGTCGGCGTGCAGGCCGTCGCCAAAAAATTCTGCCGCAATGCCAATGCGCAGGCCGTCCAGGCGCTGGTGCAGGCTGCGGCTGAAGTCTTCGGCCGGCTTGTCCAGGCTGGTCGAGTCGCGCAGCGGGTCCGGGCCGCACATGTGCGACAGCAGCAGCGCGCAATCCTCGGCACTGCGTGCCATGGGGCCGGCCTGGTCCAGGCTGGAGGCGAAGGCGATCATGCCGTAGCGGCTCGCGCGCCCATAGGTGGGCTTGATGCCGGTGATGCCGCAAAACGACGCCGGCTGGCGGATGGAGCCGCCGGTGTCGGTGCCGGTCACGGCGGGCGCCAGGCGCGCGGCGACGGCAGCGGCGCTGCCGCCCGAGGAGCCGCCGGGCACGCGCGCGGTATCCCAGGGGTTGCGCACGGGCTGCGGGGCGTCAAAGCCCACCGGGGCGATGGCCGAGTTCTCGTTCGCGCCGCCCATGGCGAACTCGTCGCAATTGAGCTTGCCCAGCGTCACGCAGCCGGCGTCGGCCAGTTTTGCCACCACGGTGGCGTCGAACGGCGAGCGGTAGCCGGCGAGCATTTTGCTGGCGGCGGTGGTCGGGAAGTCGCGCGTGACGAAGATGTCTTTGTGCGCAATCGGCACGCCGGCGAGCGCCGGGGCGTTGCCGGCGGCCAGCAGTGCGTCCTGCGCGCGCGCCTGTGCCAGGGTGGCGCTTTCGTCGATGGCGACGAAGGCGCCGAGCGCCTGCTGCGCCTGGGCGCGGGCCAGAAAGTGCTGCGCGGCCTCGACGGCGCTGACTTCTTTGGCGCGCAGCAGGGCGGCCAGCTGGGCCACGCCCATGTCATGCAATGCGGGTTGGGTCATGGGCTTACTCGATCACTTTGGGCACGAGGAACAGGCCGTTTTCCACGGCGGGCGCGCTCTGCTGGTTGGCCGTGCGCTGGTCGGGCTCGCTGGCGACGTCGTCCTGCAGGCGCAGCGCCACGGCCTCGATGGCGGCCACGGGGTGCGAAAGGGGCGCTACGCCGCTGGTATCGACGGCGCGCATCTGCTCGACGATATGGAAAAAGCCGTTGAGCTGGGTGAGCATGAGCGCGCTCTCGGGCGCGCTCAACTCCAGCCGCGCAAGGTGGGCGATGCGCGCAATGTCCTGGGGGGTCAGTGCCATAGCAAAAATTAGGGGGGTAAAACCAGATGTAAAGCTGTGCCCAAGACAGTAACAGGGGCCGGCGTTTACAGGCGATGCGTTATTATCCCGGCTTTGCCGCAATGCCCCTGCAAGCGCCGGCAATTGCGCGGAAAAAGCCCCCCAAGACACCCCCTATTCACCCCGGCGACGGCCCTGCCGGTGCGCGAGCCGTGCCCCAGAGGATTTTTTGCATGTTTGGTTCTTTCCGTCGGTATTTTTCCACCGACCTGGCTATCGACCTTGGCACTGCCAACACCCTGATCTTCGCCCGCGACAAGGGCA
>JAJTBK010000427.1 GCA_021286965.1 Comamonadaceae bacterium
TGGCGCGCCGCCGCCAGGGCTGGGTGTTCTTTGGCGCGTTTTTGGCCCTGTTCATCGGCTTCCTGGCGCTGGTCTATGGCGCGGAGCAAAGCGGCAACCCGCTGCTCACGGCCGCCGGCGCTGACCAGCAGGCATCGGCCACCCAGCCCGGCGGCAATATGGAGGGCAAGGAGCTGCGCTTTGGCATCGCCGGCACGGCCTTGTTCGTCACCACCACCACGGCCGCGACCACGGGCTCGGTCAACGCCATGCACGATTCGCTCACGCCCATGGGCGGCTTGGTGCCGCTGGCGCAGATGATGCTCAACTGCGTGTTCGGCGGCGACGGCGTGGGGCTCATCAACCTGATCCAGTACGCCATCCTCACGGTGTTCCTGGCCGGCATGATGATCGGGCGCACGCCGGAGTTTCTGGGCAAGAAAATCGAGGCGCGCGAGATCCAGCTCGTCATGCTCTCGGTGCTGGCGCACCCGGCGGCCATCCTGGGCTTTACCGCGTTGGCCGCGCTCTGGCCCGACACCGGCGCCAGCCTCGCCAACCACGGCGCGCACGGCTTCTCGGAGGTGCTCTACGCCTACGCCTCGGCCACAGCCAACAACGGCTCGGCCTTTGCCGGCTTCAACGCCAACACGCCGTTCTTCAACACCACCATCGGCCTGGCCATGCTGATCGGGCGCTACTGCACGCTGCTGCCGCTGCTGGCCGTGGCTGGCTCGCTCGCCGCCAAGAAAACCGTGCCCACCGGCCCCGGCACCTTCCCCACGGCCACGCCGCTGTTCATGGGCCTCTTGGTGTTCGTGGTGCTCATCGTCGGCGGCCTGACCTTCCTGCCCGCACTCGCCCTGGGCCCTGTGGTTGAGCAGCTGCAAATGCTGGCCGGCCAGGTGCAACCGTGATCGGAGATTTGCCATGACCACCCATACCCTTTCTGTTTCCGCCAGCGCCCCGGCGCAGCGCAGCCCGCTGCAGGGGCTGATGGGTCCCTGTGTGCGCGGCGCGGTGTTCGTCGCCCTGGTCACCGGCCTGGCCTACCCGCTGCTGACCACCGGCGTGGCCCAGCTGCTGCTGCCGGCGCAGGCCTCGGGCAGCCTGGTGCATCAGGGCGAGGCCATCGTGGGCTCGCAGCTCATCGGCCAGCAGTTCACGGCGGCGAATTTCTTTCATACCCGCCCCAGCAGCACCACGGCGACTGACCCGCAGGACGCCAGCCAGACGGTGGCCGCGCCCTACAACGCTGGCGCCTCGGCCGGCAGCAACCAGGGGCCGACCAACGCCGCACTGATTGACGCCGTGGCGCAGCGCGCGGCCGCCTACCGCGCCGCCAACGGCCTGGCGGTGAATGCCGTGCTGCCGGTGGATGCCGTCACCGCCTCGGCCTCGGGGCTCGATCCCCACATCTCGGTGGTCAACGCCCAGCTGCAGGTGGCGCGTGTGGCTAAGGCGCGTGGCCTGGCCCCGGCCCAGGTGCAGGCCCTGGTGGCCACGTACACCGAGGACCGCCTGCTCGGCCTGCTCGGTGAGCCGCGCGTCAACGTCCTGGCCCTGAACCTGGCGCTGGAGGCCCAGGCCCCGCGCAAGTTGGCCGCTCGCACAGAGGGAATCAAACATGTCCAATAAAAAATCCCTGTCCCTGTTCGACCCGGCGCTCACGCGCCAGGCGCTGCGCGACGCATTCGCCAAGCTCGCGCCGCAGGCGCAATGGCGCAACCCGGTGATGTTCGTCGTCTACCTGGGCTCCATCCTCACCACGCTGCTGTTTGTGCAGGCGCTGCTGGGCGCGGGCGAGGCGCCGGCGGGCTTCATCCTGGCGATCAGCCTGTGGCTGTGGTTCACGGTGCTGTTCGCCAACTTTGCCGAGGCCCTGGCCGAAGGCCGCAGCAAGGCGCAGGCGGCCAGCCTGCGCGGCCTGAAAAAGCAGACCTGGGCCAAGAAGCTCGACGGCAGCCGCTATACCCCCGGCCCGCACGCGCGCAGCGAGCTGCCCTGGCTGCCGATCGAGGCCGACAGCCTGCGCAAGGGCGACATCGTGCTGGTCGAGGCCGGCGAAGTGGTTCCTGCGGATGGCGAGGTCATCGACGGTGTGGCCTCGGTCGACGAGTCGGCCATCACGGGCGAGTCGGCGCCGGTGATCCGCGAGTCGGGCGGTGACTTTTCCGCCGTCACCGGCGGTACGCGCGTGCTGTCGGACTGGATCGTGGCGCGCGTGGCGGTGAACCCGGGCGAGACCTTCGTCGATCGCATGATCGCCATGGTCGAAGGCGCCAGCCGCAAGAAGACGCCCAATGAGATCGCGCTCACCATCCTGCTCGTCGGGTTGACGCTGGTGTTCCTGCTGGTGATCGCCACGCTGCTGCCGTTCTCGCGCTTTGCCGTGGCGCAGGCTGGCAGTGGCGCGGTGGTCAGCATCACGGTGTTGGTGGCGCTGCTGGTGTGCCTGATCCCGACCACCATCGGCGGCCTGCTCTCGGCCATCGGCGTGGCCGGCATGAGCCGCATGATGCAGGCCAACGTCATCGCCACCTCGGGCCGCGCGGTGGAGGCGGCGGGCGACGTGGACGTGCTGCTCCTGGACAAGACAGGCACCATCACCCTGGGCAACCGCCAGGCCAGCAGCTTCATCGCCGTGCGCGGCGTGAGCGAGCAGCAGCTGGCCGACGCCGCGCAGCTCGCCTCGCTGGCCGACGAGACGCCCGAGGGGCGCAGCATCGTCGTGCTGGCCAAGCAGAAGTTCAACCTGCGCGAGCGCGACGTGGCCAAACTCGGTGCGCAGTTCGTGCACTTCACGGCGCAAACGCGCATGAGCGGCGTTGACTTGGGCGATGGCCGCAGCATCCGCAAGGGCGCGGCCGAGGCCGTGCGCCGCCATGTCGAAGCGCTGGGCGGCTCGTTTCCCGCCGAGTTGCAGCAGAACGTGGACGACATTGCGCGCCGGGGCAGCACGCCGCTGGTGGTAGCCGAGGGCAGCCGCGCGCTGGGCGTGGTCGAGCTCAAGGACATCGTCAAGGGCGGCATCCGCGAGCGCTTTGCCGAGCTGCGCCGCATGGGCATCAAGACGGTGATGATCACCGGCGACAACCGCCTGACGGCCGCCGCCATCGCCGCCGAGGCCGGGGTGGACGACTTCCTGGCCGAGGCCACGCCCGAGGCCAAGCTGGCGCTGATCCGCGAGCACCAGGCCAAGGGCCAGCTGGTGGCCATGACCGGCGACGGCACCAACGACGCGCCGGCGCTGGCCCAGGCCGACGTCGCGGTGGCCATGAACACCGGCACCCAGGCCGCCAAGGAGGCGGGCAACATGGTGGATTTGGACAGCAACCCGACCAAGCTGATCGAGATCGTGGAGACCGGCAAGCAGATGCTGATGACGCGCGGCGCGCTCACCACCTTCAGCATCGCCAACGACCTGGCCAAGTACTTCGCCATCATCCCGGCGGCCTTCGTCAGCACCTACCCGCAGCTGGCCGCGCTCAACGTCATGGGCCTGCACAGCCCGGACTCGGCCATCCTGTCGGCGGTGATCTTCAACGCGCTCATCATCGTCGTGCTCATCCCGCTGGCCTTGAAGGGCGTGCCGTATCGCGCCGTGGGCGCCGACGCGCTGCTGCGCCGCAACCTGCTGATCTATGGCCTGGGCGGGATCGTCGTGCCCTTTATCGGTATCAAGCTGATTGATGTGCTGATTTCTGCTTTAGGGCTTGTGGGGTAAGCGCGGGCAGCTATTAAAAATATAGCTATGCTTGCCTTTGATCTGACCCTTGCCGATGGCTTGGCCCTGCTTGCTGCGCTGGCCGTGCTGGTGCTACCCATGGCCCTGGCCTGGTGGCTGGTGTGGCGCAGCGCGGCCACACCGCCAGAGCCCCGCACATACCGGCCTTCTGACTACCATTGACCATGCCCATTGATCCAACTGCCGACACCCGCCCCGACCCCGACGCCCTGCTGCGCCAGGTGCAGCAGGACGAGGCACGCGCCCAGCGCGGGCGGCTGAAGATTTTCTTTGGCGCCTCGGCCGGCGTGGGCAAGACCTACGCCATGCTGCAGGCCGCGCGTGCCGCCCAGGCGCAGGGGGCCGTCTTGACGGTGGGCCTGGTCGAAACCCATGGCCGCACCGAGACCGAGGCGCTGGTGGCCGGACTGCCGCTGCTGCCCCTGAAAGAGGTGCCGCACAAGAACCGCAGCCTCAAGGAGTTCGACCTGGACGCGGCCCTGGCCTTCGGCGCCGTGCACCTGGGCGGGGCCGAGCCGCCGCTGGTGCTGCTCGACGAGCTGGCGCACAGCAACGCCCCCGGCTCGCGCCACCCCAAGCGCTGGCAGGACGTCGAGGAGCTGCTCGCCGCCGGTATCGACGTGTGGAGCACGATGAACGTGCAGCACCTGGAGAGCCTCAATGACATCGTCGGCGGCATCACCGGCATCCGCGTCTGGGAGACAGTGCCCGACACGCTGTTCGACGCTGCCGACGAGGTGCTGGTGGTCGATCTGCCGCCCGACGAGCTGCTGGCGCGGCTCGCGGCCGGCAAGGTCTACATTCCCGCGCAGGCTGAGCGCGCGGCGGCCAACTTCTTTCGCAAGGGCAACCTGATTGCGCTGCGCGAGCTGGCGCTGCGCCGCACGGCCGACCGGGTCGACAACCAGATGCAGACCTGGCGCCGCACCGCCGGCAATGCCCGCAGCGGCCAGCTGCAGTGGTCCACGCGCGATGCGCTGCTGGCGTGCGTCGGGCCCGGTGCCGGCAGCGAGGCCGTGGTGCGCAGCGCCGCGCGCCTGGCGACGCAAAGCGGCCTGCCCTGGCACGCGGTTTTCGTCGATGCGCCTTCGCAGCAAAACGTGGCGCCAGCGGAGCGCGAGCAGGCCCTGCGCGCCCTCAAGCTGGCGCAGGAGCTGGGCGCGTGCATTGCCACGCCCACCGGCGCCGACGTGGTGCACACCCTGGCGCGCCATGCGCGCGAGCACAACCTTTCGCGCCTGGTGCTGGGGCGGCGCAGCGGGCGCCGGCACTGGCGCCCGTCCCTGACCGAGCGCCTGGCCGAGCAGACGCCGGACATGGACATCTTGCAGGTGCCGCTGCCGGTGCCGACAGGGGCAGCTTCGCCGCAGCGTCGTGCGCCGGGTGACTCTGGGCCTCTTCCTTGGCTGGGTTATGCGGTGGCGGCGGGCGCCTGCTATGCCGTGGCCTTGCTGGCGACGCCGCTGCGCAGCGTGCTGGAGTTGACCAACATCGTCATGTTGTTCCTGCTGGTGGTGGTGGGCGTGGCGCTGCGCTACGGGCGGGGGCCGGCCATGCTGGCGGCCTTCCTGGGCGTGGCGTTGTTCGATTTTTTCTTTGTGCCGCCCTGGCTGTCCTTCAACGTCAGCGACATGCAATACCTCATCACCTTTGCCGTGATGCTGGTGGTGGCGTTGGTCGTTGGGCAACTCATGGCCAGCCTGCGCGCCCAGGCCCGGGCCGCCACCGAGCGCGAGCGGCGCGTGCGCGGGCTCTACCAGATGTCGCGCGAACTCTCGGCTGTGCTGCAGGTCGAGCAGGTGGCCGAGGTGGCCGCGCGCTTTCTGCGCGCCGAGTTCGGCGCGCCATCGGCGCTGTTGGCGTTGGAAGACGACAACCGCCTGGTGCTGCAGCCCGGGGCCTCGGTGCCGGTCGATCACGCTGTGGCGCAATGGTGCTTCGACCGGGGCGAGGCCGCTGGTCGGGGCACCCACACGCTGCCGGCCAGTGCCAGTCTGATGCTGCCGCTCAAGGGCCCCATGCGGCTGCGCGGCGTGCTGGTGTTGCAGCCGGCGCAGGCGAGCACGCTCACGCCCGAGCAGCGCCAGCTGCTCGATACCTGCGCCTCGCTGTTGGCGATCTCCATCGAGCGCATCCACTACATCCAGGTGGCGCAGAGCACCACGGTGCAAATGGAGTCCGAGCGCCTGCGCAATTCGCTGCTCTCGGCCATCTCGCACGACCTGCGCACGCCGCTGGCGGCGCTGGTGGGCCTGGCCGACACCTTGCAGCTGGCGCCGCCGCCGCTGCCGCCGGCGCAGGCCGAGATCACCGCCGCCATGCGCGAATCGGCGCAGCGCATGAACGCACTGGTGGGCAACCTGCTCGATATGGCGCGCCTGGAGTCGGGCGGCGTGCCCCTGCGCCGCGAATGGCAGCCGCTCGAAGAAGTGCTGGGCAGCGCTCTGGCTGCCTGCCAGCCGGCGCTGGCGCGGCACCCGGTGACGCTCGCGCTGCCGGAGGATCTGCCGCTGCTGCACCTCGATGCCACGCTGCTCGAACGCGTGCTGGCCAGCTTGCTGGAGAACGCCGCCAAGTACACGCCGGCG
>JAJTBK010000441.1 GCA_021286965.1 Comamonadaceae bacterium
GGCCCTTGATGTGCTGGCGCAGCGAATCAAGGTGGCGCCGCAGCGCACCGGCGCGCTGCGCCTCGTCCTCGGCGTGCGCCCATTCCTCGTAGGCGCGCAGCGACACCTTGGCGTCGATCACCAGGTGGCGGTTTTCCGGCAGGTGGATGACGACGTCGGGCTGCGCGCGTGAGCCGTCCTCGCGCTGGTGACTCTCTTGCGTGTCGTACTCGTGGCCGTTGCGCAGGCCGCACGCTTCAAGCACGCGCTCCAGAATCAGCTCACCCCAATTGCCCTGCGCCTTGGTCGAGCCCTTGAGCGCCTGCGTCAGGTTCTTGGCGTCTTCGCTCAAGCTGTGGTTGAGCTGCAAGAGCTGCTGCACCTGCTGCGCCAGGGCCGAGCGCTCCTTGCCCTCGACGTCGTAGAACTGCTCGACCCGGCCCTGGAATTCCCCCAGGCGCAGGCGCAGCGGATCGAGCAGCTGCCCGAGCGACTGCTGGTTCTGCTCGGCAAAGCGGCGGCTTTTTTCTTCCAGGATGTCGTTGGCCAGGCTCTTGAACTGCAGGCCCAGGGCTTCACGCGCCTCGCTCAAGAGGGCCAGTTTTTCCTGCGCGCTGCGGCGCTCGGCCTCCAGCTGCGTGCTCTGCGCCGCCAGCTGGCTGTGCAGCTGCGCCAGCTGCGCCTGCAGCGCCTGGGCCTGGGCCTTGCCTTGTTGCAACTCGGCCAGCAGCGCCTGGCGCTCGGCCTCCAGCGCCCGCGCACGCTCTTGCACCGTCGCCAGCTGCACGCCGGCCTGCGCCTGCAGCGCCAGCTGTGCCTCGCGCTGCACCTGGCTGCACACTTCGGCCACGGCCTGCTCGTGCACGCCTTGCAGTTGCTGGCGCGTGCGGCCAGCGCCCCACCCGGCGCCAAGCACCAGGGCCAGCAGTGCCAGCAACAGCGCCAGCGCAATCCAGACGGACAGGGAAAGGGTCATGATGACTATTATTTTGATAGCTGAAGACGCTGGATTTTAAAGGGCTGGCAGCCTATTTTCGCCACAGACACGGAGATCGAAGAGCGCCCTGCGGGCTCACCCCACGGGCGTCAGAGGCCCACGTCCATCGAAGAAAGCGATGAGGTTGTCCGCCGCCAACTCAGCCATGGCGCGGCGCGTGGCCAGGGTGGCGCTGGCAATGTGCGGCGTCAGCACCACGTTCGGCACATCGAGCAGCGCCGGGTGCACGGCAGGCTCGCCCTCGAACACGTCCAGGCCGGCGGCGGCCAGCGGGCCGCTGCGCAGGGCCTGGGCCAGGGCGGCGTCATCGACGATACCGCCGCGCGCAATGTTCACCAGCGTGGCGCCAGGCTTCATGCGCGCCAGCTCTGGCGCGCCGATGGCGTGGTGGTTTTGCGGTGTGTACGGCAGCACCAGCAGCAGGTGGTCGGCCTGCGCCAGCAATGCATCCTTGCCAACGTAGTGCGCCTGGCAAGCCGCCTCGAGTGCAGGCGCCAGACGCGAGCGATTGTGGTACAGCACCCGCATCCCAAAGCCATGCGCAGCACGCCGTGCAATCGCCTGGCCAATACGCCCCATGCCCAGGATGCCGAGGGTGCTGCCATGCACCTCGGCACCGGCAAACATGTCGTAGCGCCAGTCCTGCCAGCGGCCAGCGCGCAGAAAGCGCTCGGCCTCGGCCATGCGCCGCGCCGTCGCCAGCAGCAGGGCAAAGCCGAAGTCGGCCGTGGTTTCGGTCAGCACGTCGGGCGTGTTCGTGCCCCGCACGCCGGCTGCGGCCATGGCTTGCAGGTCGAAATTGTTGTAGCCCACCGTCATGTTGGCGGCGATGCGCAGGCGCGGGCAAGCGGCGAGCAGTGGCGCGTCGATGCGCTGCACGCCGGTCAGAAGGGCCCCATCCTTGTCCGCCAGCTGCTGCGCCAGCTCGTGCGCGCTCCAGGCGTTGTCAGCCTGGTTGTCCTGCACCTCGAAATGCTGGCGCAAGCGCGCCAAGGTTGGCGGAAAAATGGCACGGGCCACCAGAATCCGGGCGCAGTTCATGTGCAGGCTTTCAGCGGAAAAACACCCAGGTCATGACGGCAAACAAGGGCAGCAGAATGGCGCCCGACCACAGCATGTAGCCAAAAAAACTCGGCATCTTCACGCCCCGATCTTCGGCAATGGCCTTGACCATCATGTTCGGCGCATTGCCGATATAGGTGTTGGCGCCCATGAACACGGCCCCCGCCGAGATCGCTGCCAGCGCCGGCGCCAGCTGCGTCATCAGATACTGGGCGTCGCCGCCTGCGGTGTTGAAGAACACCAGGTAGGTCGGAGCGTTGTCCAGGAACGAGGACAGCACGCCTGCGGCCCAGAAGTACATCGCCGGATCCGGCTGGCCATCGGCACGCGTGACGGCGCGCACGATGGCGCCAAACGGCCCATCGACTCCGGCCTTGAGCATGGCGATGACCGGGATGATGGTCAGGAAAATGCCGGCAAACAGCTTTGCCACCTCCTGCATCGGCGCCCAGCCAAATTGGTTGGCGGCGTGCACCCGCCGGGGCGTGAGCCACAGCGACAGCGCCGCCACCAGCAGCAGCCCCCCATCGCGCACCAGGCCCGGCAGCCCCACTGCTGTGCCCGCTACGTCCCAGGCCATGGGCGTGCGCCACAGCCCGCTCATCAGCACCAGGGCAACGATGACGGCCAACAGGAGGAAATTGACCTGGCCGTCAAAGCCGAAGTCGGCGCTGTCGGGCGTCGGATCGACGCGGCGCAGCTGGTCGGGCTGGCGAAAGAACCAGCTGTCGAGCCCAAAAAACAGCAACAGCAGCAGGCCGACCAGGAACAGCGTCTCAGGCAGGAGGTGGCGCACGGTCCAGAAAAAATCGACCCCCTTCAAAAATCCCAGGAACAGCGGCGGATCGCCCAGCGGCGTGAGCGCGCCGCCAGCGTTGGAGACGATGAAGATGAAGAACACCACCACGTGGGCCGTGTTCCGGCGCTGGTCGTTGGCGCGGATCAGCGGGCGAATGAGCAGCATCGAGGCCCCAGTCGTCCCCATGAAGCTCGCCAGCAGCGCCCCCAGGGCCAGCAGCCCGGTATTGAGCAGCGGGCTGCCGTGCAGATTGCCCCGGATGTAAATACCGCCGGCCACGGTGAACAGTGCCGTGAGCAAGATGACGAACGGCAGGTACTCGGCCAGCAGCGCGTGCACCAGGTTCACGCCCGCCACCGCCGGGCCGAAAACGAGCGCACACGGCAGCAAAAAAGCCAGCGCCCAGCCCGCCGCCACCTTGCCGAAATGGTGGTGCCAAAGCGTCGGCGCCAATAGCGGCAGCAGGGCAATCGAGAGCAAAAGACCGGCAAAAGGCAGGCCCCACCAAACCGACAGCAGCGCACCATCCATCTCCCCGGCGCGCGCCCCCAGCGGCGCCAGCGCCGTCAACAGGCCCGCCCCTGCGTGCCGATATGCCCTACCCATGGTTTCTCCTCGTTCTCGGCCATGCCGTAGCGTGCCTGATGACCAGCGCCCGAGTGTACGGTTTAGAGATCGCTCCCTTTTTTTGCTGCGCCGCAACATAAAACTTGCTTTTTACGCCGGGGCCACTAGAATACGCAACCATGCTGCACTGCAACATGATCCATGTTCATCATGCCAGCGCAGATGTCTCTGTAAACCACCCGGGTGCTGCACCCATTCTGAGGAGATTTTTATGTCGCTGACCAACGAACAAATCCTGGCATCGCACAAGGCCAACGTCGAAACCCTGTTCGGCCTGACCAACAAAGCCTTTGAAGGCGTGGAAAAGCTGGTGGAACTCAACGTTGCCGCCTCGCGCGCTGCCCTGAACGACGCCGCCAGCCATGCCCAGGCCGTGCTCAGCGTCAAGGACGTGCAAGAGCTGCTGGCTCTGCAAGCCGGCCTGTTCCAGCCCCTGGCTGAAAAGACCGCCGCCTACAGCCGCCACCTGTACGACATCGCCACCGGCACCGGCGGCGAATTCACCAAGGCCTTCGAAGCCAAGGCCGCCGAAGCCCAGCAAGGCTTCGCCAGCCTGGTCGATAACGCCGCCAAGAACGCCCCCGCCGGCTCCGAGACCGCCGTCGCCGTCATGAAGAGCGCCGTCTCTGCCGCCACCAACGCTTTCGAGTCGGTGCAAAAGGCCGTCAAGCAAGCCTCGGACGTGGCCGAAGCCAACTTCAACGCCGTCGCCAACACCGCTGCCACCGCCGCTACGGCTGCCCCGCGCAAGCGTTGATACAACGCAACATGTCTGGAGAACTTCCTCTAGGCAAAAAACCGGGATTACCCTGATAATCGCGTTATCGCTTTGCAGCACAGCCCAACGGCGCTGCAAAGCCCCAGTTGTCTCCTTGGATCCTCTCGAAACCCTGTTTCAAGGATCCCTTCTAGGCCCAGTCTTCGTGCTGGGCTTTTTTTTGCCCAGACAATGGCGCCCCATGAGCCCTTCCCTGCCCTGGCTGGAGCCGCACGCGCCCTTTCCCTCGCCCGATCTCGCCTGGGGCCCAGACAGCCCCGCCCCAGGGCTGCTCGCCGCCGGCGGCACGCTCGACGCGGCGCAGCTGCACAGCGCCTACAGCCAGGGGATTTTTCCCTGGTTCAGCGCCGGCCAGCCCATTTTGTGGTGGTCGCCCGACCCGCGCATGGTGCTGCGGCCCGATGCCTTTCGCCTGCAGCCCTCGCTGCGGCGCACGCTGCGCCAGTTTGCGCGCCGCAGCAGCTGCGCCATCCGCATCGACCACGACTTTGGGCGCGTGATCCGCGCCTGCGCACACACGCCGCGCCGGGGGCAAGGCGGCACCTGGATCACTCCCGGCATCATTGCCGCGTACGAGCAATTGCACGCTGCCGGCCATGCGCACAGCGTCGAAACCTGGATCGACGGCCAGCTCGTGGGCGGCCTGTACTGCGTCGCCCTGGGGCGGGCGGTATTTGGCGAATCCATGTTCGCGCACGCCAGTAACGCCTCCAAGATTGCCCTGGCGGCCCTGGTCTGCCTGTGCCGGCGCGACGGCGTGGCCTTGATCGACTGCCAGCAGAACACGGCGCACCTGGCCTCCCTCGGCGCAGCCGAAATCCCACGCCAGGCGTTTGCACAATCGATCGCGCACAGCCAGCAGCAGGCGCCACTGGACTGGGCTTTTACGCCCGCCGACTGGGCGCAGCTACTGGGCAAGGAGAGCGCATGACCCAGCTCAACGACCTGCCCCAGCAGCGGCTGCAGTTCTACGCCACCGCCGCCTACCCCTGCAGCTACCTGGCGCAGCGCGAGGCGCGCTCGCTCGTCGCCACGCCCAGCCACCTGATCGACGCCGACGTGTACTCCGAACTCGTGGCGCAGGGCTTTCGCCGCAGCGGCCTGTTCACCTACCGCCCGTGCTGCGACAGCTGCCAGGCCTGCCAGCCGCTGCGCGTGCTGGTGCACGACTTTGCCCCCGACCGCAGCCAGCGCCGCGCCTGGGCACGCCACCAGGGCCTGCAGGTGCAGGTGCTGCCGCTGTGCTTTACCGCCGAGCATTACCAGCTCTACCTGCGCTACCAGCAAAGCCGGCACAGCGGCGGCGGCATGGACCAGGACAGCGTCGAGCAGTACACCCAGTTCCTGCTGCAAAGCCGGGTGCAGACGCGCCTGGTGGAGTTCCGCGATGCCCAGAGCGGGCAGCTGAAGATGGTCTCGCTCATCGACCTGCTGACCGACGGCCTATCGGCCGTCT
>JAJTBK010000495.1 GCA_021286965.1 Comamonadaceae bacterium
GCCATGTTCCTGGTGGGCGGCGGCATTCTGGTGCATGGTATCGCGCCGCTGCACCACGCCATCGAGGGTGCAGGCGCCGCCGTGGCACAGGGCGCCCTGGGTGGCCTGTGGCAGGCATTGACCACCAACGTGCTCAACGGCGTGGCGGGCATCGTGGCTGGCGCCGTGGTGCTGGGCGCCGTCACCGTGGTGCAGAAGCTGCGCAAGCGCTGAGAGGCTCTCAGCCTCTGAGGCGCCGCGCAGTTTGCCCTGGGGTCAAGGAAGGGCAGGGTAGTCGGTATAGCCGTGCGGGCCAGTGCCGCCGTACACGGGTGCGTCGGCGAAGGGCTCGTTCAGCGGCAGGTTGTCACGGAAGCGGCGTGGCAGGTCGGGCGTGGTGATCATGGCGCGGCCAAACGACACCATGTCGGCACGGCCGCTGCGCAGGGCCTCGACGGCCATTTCCTTGGTGTAGCCGTTGTTGACCAGCCAGATGCCCGAAGACAGGCGGCGCAGCGCTTCATAGTCGAACGGGGCGTTGTCGCGCGGGCCGCCGGTGTGGCCTTCGACCACGTGGATGTACACCGGGTGGAGCTTTTCCAGCTCGCGCACCACGTGCTCGAACAGTGGCTGGGGGTTGCTCTCCGACGAGTCGTTGACGGGCGAGACCGGCGAGAGGCGGATGCCGGTGCGGTCGGCGCCGATCTCCTGCGTGACGGCGGCCACCACTTCGAGCAGCAGGCGGGCGCGGTTTTCGATGCTGCCGCCGTACTGGTCGCTGCGGTGGTTGGAGCCGTCGCGCAAAAAGGCGTCGAGCAGGTAGCCGTGCGCGCCGTGGATTTCCACGCCGTCAAAACCCGCCGCGATGGCGTTGGCAGCCGCCTGGCGGAAGTCGTTCACCACGCCGGCGATTTCTGCCGTTTCCAGCGCGCGCGGCACGGCGCAGTCCACGTAGCCCTGGCCGGCAATGTAGGTCTTGGCCTTGGCGGCGATGGCCGAGGGTGCGACCGGTGCTTTTTCGCCGGGCTGGAAGGCGTTGTGCGACATGCGGCCGGTGTGCCACAGCTGCACGAAAATTTTGCCGCCCGCCGCGTGCACGGCGTCGGTCACCTGCTTCCAGGCGGCGATCTGGCCTGGCGTGTGCAGGCCCGGGGTATGGGTGTAGCCCTGGGCGCTGGGGGAGATTTGCGTCGCCTCGGCAATGATCAGGCCGGCGCTGGCGCGCTGGCGGTAGTACTCCACGGTCATGGCCGTGGGTTCGAGTGCGTCGTTGGCGCGGTTGCGCGTGAGCGGCGCCATGGCGATGCGGTTGGCCAGTTCGATGCGGCCCAGTTTCAGGGGCTGGAACAGGGCGTTGGCGTCGGGGAGGGCGGTGGTGGTTCCCATGCAATGGTTCCTTGGTCGTGAAGGGAGCATCTGGCGATGCAGGGCTGGACATGGGGGCGCCACGCCAGCGGTTCAAGCCCTGAGCCCGGCGTTATTGCGGCATGGCAACAATTGACTTTGCGCAAACGCTTTATTGACCTACGGCAAAATTGACCATTTTGCTCATGGGCCTAATGGTTTCCACGGGGGCCGTCCCCGTTCAACCACTCAAAGAGACCGAACCATGAAAAAAAGTCTGCTGGCCTTGGCTGCTGTGTGTGCAATGACCTCTGGCGCTGCGTTTGCCGACCAGGGCCAAAGCCCCTGGCTGGTGCGCGTGCGCGCCGTGAACCTCGACAGCGCCAACGGTGACAGCACCGGCCTGGGCCTGTCGATCAACAACAAGGTCATCCCCGAGCTGGACGTGTCGTACTTCTTCACGCCCAACATCGCTGCCGAGCTGATCCTGACCTACCCGCAAAAGCACGACCTGCGCTCCAACGGCACCAACATCGGCTCCCTCAAGCACCTGCCGCCGACGCTGCTGGCGCAGTACCACTTCACCAACTTCGGCGGTTTCAAGCCCTACGTCGGTGCCGGTATCAACTACACCCGTTTCTCCAACCTCGATCTGCCGGCAGGTGTTGACGTCGATCGCAACAGCTGGGGCGCCGCGCTGCAAGTGGGCTTTGACATCCCGCTGAACAAGCAGTGGTCGCTGAACTTCGACGTGAAGAAGGTCTACATCAAGACCGACGTCTACGCCGGCGGCAACAAGGCTGGCACCTTCAAGGTCGATCCGGTGCTGGTCGGCGTGGGCGTGGGCTACCGCTTCTAAGCCACACAGTCATTGATGGGGAGAGCCGGCGCTGCGCCTACAGCAGCGCCGGCTTTTTTTGCCTTGGCGGTGCTCAGGCGCGCAGGGGGCTGTTGTCCTGGGTGCGCTGGATGAGCTGGTCGTAGCCGATCAGCGCCGCCATGCTGAGGGCCGCCATGCCGGCCACCATGGGCAGATCCATGGAGCTGATGACGCCAAAACCCAGCGGCGTGGCAAAGCGCTCGGTGCTGCTGGCGGTGCAGACGAAGCCGGCGGCCTCCATGGCGGTGTAGTGCATGGCACACACCGCCACCCCCATCAGGGCCGAGGCCACGCCGCGCAGTGCCAGAGAGGCCGTGCGAAACGCCAGCCACAAAGCGGCGCTGGCGGCAAAGATGGCAATCACCACCGACAGGGCGATGATGCTCCAGCTCCAGGTGATGTAGCCGGGAAAGCGCAGGCCGAACATGCCCAGGTAATGCATGAAGGCCACGCCCAGGCCGAGCAGGCCGCCAGCGGTGAGCAGGCGGGCCTGGTTGTCCGGCGCCTGGGCGACAAAGCCCAGCGCCATGCCGGTGGCGAGCACGGCGGCCAGCAGCGAGGCCACGGTCTCGAACACCGAGTAGCCCGAGCCCATGCCCAGATCGAGCGCCAACATGCCGGTGAAGTGCATCGACCAGACGCCAATGCCGCCCAACGCCACGCTGGCGGCCAGCAGGTTGAGCTTGTGGATGCGCCCGTGCCGGCAAATGCGTTGCGCCGCCGTCAGGGCAACGAAGGAGCCGATGACGGCGATGGCGTAGGACAAGGCGACGAGGTCGAAGTTGTACGAAGTTTGGGCCAGTTCGCCCGCTGCAATGCTGGTATTCATGAAAAAGAGGAGTGCCCCATGGCTGGCAGCTAGCGCACAGCACGGAGCAGATGATTGATGTGGATCAGTGAATCCTTGAATTTACCATTGGTTGCACCAAAACCTAGGGTTTACGCTATGTTTTTCATGCTTTTGTCGTGCATAAAAAAATCCGCCACCCTTGCAACGAGGTGGCGGATTGCTCTTGTTTTGATAGCTGTTTGCGCAGTGTCTACAAGGGTTTTAGGCGATTTTTATAAGCCAAGTACCTTGGCGACGTAGTCGGCATCCTTGTCGCCCCGGCCCGAGAGGTTGACCAGGATGTGCTGCTCGGCCCCCAGGGTGGGCGCCTTGCGCATGGCCCAGGCGACGGCGTGTGCGCTCTCCAGCGCCGGGATGATGCCCTCCACGCGCGACAGGCGCATGAAGGCATCGAGGCATTCCTGGTCCGTCACGCTCTCGTACTGCACGCGGCCGGCATCCTTCAGATAGCTGTGCTGCGGCCCGACGCCGGGGTAGTCCAGGCCCGAGGCAATGCTGTGCACGGCAGCGGGTTCGCCCGCAGCGTTCTCCAGCACGTAGCACTTCATGCCGTGGATGGCGCCGGGTTTGCCCACCGACAAGGTGGCGGCGTGGCGCCCGGGCTTGTCCACGCCTTCGCCAGCGGGCTCCACGCCCACCAGCTGCACGCCGGCGTCATCGAGGAAGGCGGTGAACAGCCCCATGGCGTTGGAGCCGCCACCGACGCAGGCGGCGGCGTAGTCCGGCAGGCGGCCGTGCTTGGCCAGGAACTGCGCGCGCGCCTCGCGGCCGATGATGCTTTGAAAGTCGCGCACCATCATCGGGAAGGGGTGCGGGCCGACCACGGAGCCGATGGCGTAGAGGTAGTCCTGGGGGTTGGTGAGGTATTCGTCAAAGGCGCTGTCCACCGCCTCTTTCAGCGTCGCCGCGCCGCGCGTCACCGGCACCAGCTTGCAGCCCAGGATGCGCATCTTGGTGACGTTGGGGTGCTCCTTCTCGATGTCCACCTGGCCCATGTGGATCTCGCACGGGATGCCCACCAGCGCGCAGGCCGTGGCTAGCGCCACGCCGTGCTGGCCGGCGCCGGTCTCGGCGATCACCTTCTTCTTGCCCATGAACTTGGCCAAGAGCGCCTCGCCCAGGCAGTGGTTGATCTTGTGCGCGCCCGTGTGGTTCAGATCCTCGCGCTTCAAGTGAATCTGCGCGCCACCGAGCTGCGCCGACAGGCGCTTGGCGTGAAAAATCGGGCTGGGCCGGCCGACGTAGTCGGCAAATAGCTGCGCCAGCTCGTCCTGGAAATCCGGGCGCTGGGCGATGGCGGCATAGGCGGCGCTGATGTCATCCATGGCCTGCTTCAGGTGCGGTGGCACCAGCTGGCCACCGTAGGGGCCAAAGAAACCGTCGGCATCGGGCATGGGGGCAAAGGCAGTGGGGTGGCTCATGGCGGCAGTAAATTGTCCAAACAATGTCAAAAACGATAGCTGCTTGCGCTGAATTGACGCGGGGTTCAGCCTTTTTTGGCTCCAACACCGCACGGGTGGCGCAGGGGCATGATAAAGCCGTGCGTCATCCGCTCCAGGGTTGGTCCGACACGGCGTGGGGCACGTGCACCACGCCCCAGAGGTTTTGCCGCGCCTCGGGGTAGCCGATGGCAAAGCGGTTGCCGCCGGCGCAGTAGTCCACCACCTGCGCCACCATCAGCTGGCCGGGGTTCACCGGGTTTTCGGTGAAGGTGCCGATGCCGGCAATCAGGCCATATTCGCCAGGGCATAGCGGGCAGGCAAAATCAAAATCCACCTGGCGCAGGCCACCGCCTGCGGCCTCGGACGGGATGAACACCCCCTCGCTGGCGGCGTTGAAGTGCATCAACTGGCGCCCGCTGCTGTCTGTAATGCCGAGGGTGATCGAGAACTGCCCGCTGAATGCCTGCTGCACCTGGTACACCAGCCGCACCCGCACCTGGCTGCCAAACGGCAGGTGGTCGGTTTCCTGGTCGTTTTCATCGAGCACGGCGATGTACTGCATCCGCACCTCGCCGCTGCCGGTGCGCAGGGGTGCAATCCGCGCGGCAAACGCCTGGTGCAAGGCCTGCGGGCTGTGTCCGGGCGCAGTACCTGCAGACTCCGGTGTGCCCGATGCCTTGCGCTGAAAGCCGGCCGCCGCCATGCGGCGGAAGACTTCGGCCTGGTAGGCCGCCCCGACTTCGCGCGCACCACCAGCGAGCCGCACCTGGCCCTGGTCGAGCCACAGCCCCTGCTCGCACAGCGAGCGGATGCCATCGGCCGAATGCGTGACGTACAGAAAGGTCACGCCCTCGTCGAGCAAGGCTTTGATTTTGTGCAGGCATTTGTTTTGGAAATACGAATCGCCGACGCTCAGGGCTTCATCGACGATCAGAATGTCCGGTTGTGCATACACCGCGCAAGAAAATCCCAGACGCACCGCCATGCCGCTGCTGTAGGTTTTGACCGGGTGCTCTATCGCCTCGTGCAGCTCGCTGAACCGAATGATGTCCGGCATGGCAGCCTCGATTTCATCCCCCGACATCCCGTGCAACATGCAAAATTGCCGGATGTTTTCACGTCCCGCCAAATGGGGATTGAAGCCAGCTCCCAATTCCAGCAGGGCCGATATACGGCCCTGCACGTGCACGCTGCCACTGCTGGGCGTGAGCACGCCGCAAATCAGTTTGAGTAAAGTACTCTTGCCACTGCCATTTTCACCCAAAATACCCAGGCGGCTGCCAGGTTTGAGCTGTAGCGAGACATCATCAAGGGCCCGGGTTTCTCTGAAGAAATGCTCCCCGGGAGCGGCGAACAGTTCCCGCAGGCGCTGGCTGGGTTTGGTGTAGCTGCGGTAAATTTTACTGACACCCTGGATGTCAATGACATACCGTGGCAAATCTTCCTGGGCAAGGCTGGGCGTGGTAAGCGGCAGGCCATCAGAGTACATCGGCAAAACCTGGTTTTAATTTTTGAAACAAGGCCATGCCGACGGCGGTCAGGCCGGCACCCAGCAGTAAGATGCCTGCCAAGGTTCCAAACTGCAGCGGGGCTGTGCCAAAAAAAGCGTGGCGTGATGTTTCCACCAAATAATAAAATGGATTCCAATCCATGACGATCGCTTGCAACCAGGGAGCTCCATGCTCCTGCACCAGGGTTGCGGGATAGAGAATGGGTGTCAGCCAAAAAATGATATTCAAACATACTGGCACGATCTGGGCCAGATCCGGTATGTACACCGCCAAGGCAGCCAAAGCATAGGCCAGGCCCAATGCCAGCAACAGGCAAGCGAGCCAGACGAGCAGATAGGCCCCCGCCATGGGGCCAAAGGCAATGTGGTTGTATTGCATCAACCCCAGGGCCAGGCCCAGCACGATCGCCTGGCTCAGCAGGGCCGAGGCCAGTGGCACCAAGGGCAAAACCCAAAAAGGAAAGGCAATTTTGCTGATGAGATAGCGGTATTCGCCCACGATGCCTGTGCTGCGTCCGACAATTTCAGAAAAGAAAATCCAAAGGGAGAAAGGGATGAAGTAAAACAAAACAAAAGGAATATCGCCGTAATATTGCCCCATACGGTTGCTCATCAGG
>JAJTBK010000497.1 GCA_021286965.1 Comamonadaceae bacterium
GCTCTCGCGCGAAGACCTGGTGGAGCGCCTGGCGCCTTTTCAGCACGGTGTGCCCGAGCCTTTACAGGCCGACGACCTGCCGCTGGGGCTGTTCCTTCAGCCCGCAGCACCGCGCGACATCATTGCGCGCATGCTGCGCAACCTGAAAGAACTGCACCGTTCCAACGAGGACTGGCAGCGCCTGATCGCCGTGCTCGACCGCATGATCATTCTGCTGCCCACCGACTGGCAGGAGTTGCGGGATCGGGGGCTGGCCCACGCCGCTAGTGGCCAGCATGCCCTGGCCTTGCAGGATCTGGAGGCCTACCTGGCCCATGCGGGCGACGCTGCAGACGCCCTCCAGGTGGCGGAACAGATCCGCCAACTGCGAGAAAACTAAGCAAAAACAGCACGCAGCCCCCATCTGGCAAGCGCTGAGTGCTATTTAAATGATAGCAATCAGGCGCTGGGTGCCTTGACGCAGAGCACCGGGCAGGACACGGTCATGAGCAGCTCCTGTGCCACGCTGCCCAAAATCAGCTTGCCCACGGCGGTGCGCTTGCGCAGACCGATCACGAGCACCGAAATGTCCATGGTATCGACCAGCTCGTTGATTTCTTCCACCGCATCGCGGCCGCGCACAAACTGCTTGAACTCGGCCTGCACGCCCTGGGCTTCGAGCATGGCCTCGATCTGTTCCACCTCGTAGCCTGGCGCCAGAGATGCGTCCTCCTGCGAGCCCCCGGGGCCTGCGTTGACAACCAGCAGCCGCTCCTGGCGGCGCTTGGCGATTTCAATGCCTTTGTCCAATGCGGCCCGGCCTTCGGGGCGGGGTACGTAGGCGACGAGAATGGTCATGAACGGTCTCTCCTGATTTATACCTGTGTGTGATGACATGTGTGTCCGTCCCTCGGCTTGTGGTCGAGAGACGGGCTGGATGGCACGCCCTGTCGGGATGCGCCTTGCATGGTAGCGCAAGCCGGTCGGTCAGATCAGTCGCAAAGATGCCAACTCTTTTTTCAGGTAGGCATAGCACAGCGGCGCCGCCACCAGCCCGGCAGGGCCGAACACGGCCTCGGCCACAAACATCACCGACAGCAGCTCCCACACGCCCATGTGCGTGCGTCTGCCCACCACCTTGGCGTTGATGACGTATTCGGCCTTGTGGATGAGGATCAGAAAGCCCAGGCATGCCGCAGCCGCCAGCGGCGACACCGACAGCCCCACGATGGTGATGACCACGTTGCACACCAGGTTGCCCACGATGGGCACCAGCCCTGCCACAAAGGTGAAGCTGATGAGCAGCGGCGTGTAGGGCAGGCGAATGCCCCAGTACGGCAGGATGAACAGCAGGAACAGTGCGGTGAGCAAGGTGTTGAACGCCGCAATCCAGAACTGCGCCGCCACGATTTGCCGGAACGCTTCGCCAAACAGCGTGATGCGCTGTGCCAGTTCACGCGCCAGCGGGCCTTGTTGGGTGTTGCGCTGGCGCACGGCGGCCAGTGCGCCGATGATCAGGCCCACATAGGCAAACAGCAGCCCCGCCAGCCAGGCGCGGCCCGTGGTGGCCAGTGCGCCGGCCTTGGCGCCCAGGTAGTTGGCGATCACGCGCTGCACTTCGGCGGCGCCCTCGGGCAATTGCAGCGGAAAGTCGGCCGGGAGCTTGAGGCGCAATTCACGCACCGTTTGCGCCATGTACTCCAGCAGCTCGCGGTACTGCTGGGGCGCTTCGATCAGGTAGGTGCGCGAATGCGTCAGTCCCAGCCCCAGCAGCCCCAGGGGCAGCAACATCACCAGGGCC
>JAJTBK010000513.1 GCA_021286965.1 Comamonadaceae bacterium
CGGTCGGCGCAGCCGCTTCACTGGCCAGCACCGGGGGCGGCAGCGCGGCCCCCGGCCCCGGGCGCTGCAGCCACCACAGTCCGGCCGCCAGCAGCAGCCCGGCGCCGAGCACCAGCGCGCCCAGGCGCCGGCGCTGGGTGCGCCGGTGGCTGATGCGCGGTGGTGGCGCCGGCACCGGTTCGGCGACGAAGCCGGGGCCGGCCGTGGTTTGCGCCGGCACCCGCACGCTGGGAATGGGCGCCGCCGCAGCCGGGCCCGTCACCAGCGGGGCCTCGGCCGTCAGATCGAGGTCGAGCCCGGCGAAATCGGCCGGCGCCTCCAGGAAACGTGTCGGCAACTCGGCCTTCGAGTCCTGCTCCTGCTCCGAGGCCAGGGCCTCGTCCGACGGCGCCCAGCTCGAACCGAGCTCCTGGCGCCAGTTGAACTGCGCCAGCCCTGGGGGCGCGCTGTGCATGTCCATGAGGGCCAAAAAGGCGTCAATACTCTGCGGGCGCTGCTCGGGCTGCAGCTCCAGCGCCTGTGCGATGGCGGTGACGAAGGGCTCGGAGTACTCGACGTCGAACTGGCGCTTGACGGTCTTGGCCACGCGCGAGAAGCGCACCATGCGGTCGCGGATGGCGCGCAGCGAAGCCGGCAGTGGCATGTCGTTGCAGACGCAGCCGTGCACCACCGCCGCCAGGGCGTAGAGGTCGCTCCAGGGGCCTTGCGCCAGCGGCGGCTCGCCATCGGCGACGCCGCCGTGGGCGTATTGCTCGATCGGGGCGTAGTTCACCTTCAGGATGGCGGTGAGCTGGCGCTGGGTGTCGGTGATGGCGTGGCGGGCCGCGCCCAGGTCGAGCAGCACCGGCGGGCCGATGTCCTGCAAGAAAATATTGTCGGGCGAGATGTCGCGGTGCAGGGTGTCGTGCGCGTGCAGCACGCGCAGCGCCTCCAGCACTGCCCACAGCACCTTGCGCAGCCAGGCCTCGGAGGGCGGCTTGCGCATTTGCAGGCGCGCCTGCTTGAGCGTCATGCCCTGGTACAGCGGCATCACCATGTAGGCGGTGTTGTTGGCCTCCCAGAAGCGAAACACCTTCACCAGCGACGGGTGATCGAAGCGCGCCAGCAGCCGCGCCTCATCGACGAAGGAGGACAGGCCGGCCTGGAAGCTCTGCGCATCGACCGAGGTGCGCACCGACAGCTGCAGCCCCGAGGAGCGCCCGGCGAGCGCCGCCGGCATGTATTCCTTGATGGCCACCTGGCGGCGCAGGGAATGGTCGAACGCCCGGTACACCATGCCAAAACCGCCGACGCCGAGCAGGGCCAGGATCTCGAACTCGCCCAGGCGCGTGTCCACGGGCAGGGCATCGACGTGATCGACGCCAGCGGCCGGATCGGAAGTGGAGGTAAGGGTCATGAAAACGGGGGGGGGCGGGGATCGGGGTGCGGCCCGATTGTGGCGCATCGGGGGTTTGAGCGGCCAGCTACCATAGTCACATGTTCAGTTATCGCCACGCTTTCCATGCGGGCAACCACGCCGACGTGCTCAAGCACACGACATTGGTTGCAATTTTGCAACATCTTACACAAAAGGATACCGCCCTCCAGGTGCTCGACACCCACGCCGGTGCCGGCCTGTACCGGCTCGACGGCGACTACGCCCACACCAGCGGCGAGGCGGCCGAGGGTTTTGGCCGCCTGCTGGCAGCAGGGGAGCCGCTGGCGCCGGCGCTGCAGGACTACGTCGAGCTGGTGCGCGGCTTCAACAGCGGCGCCGAGGCCAAGATTTACCCCGGCTCGCCCTTCATCGCCCAGCGCCTGCTGCGCCCGCAGGACAAGCTCAAGCTGTTCGAGCTGCACCCCACCGACCACCGCCTGCTCAGCGGCAACATCGCCCAGCTCGAAGCCGGGCGCCAGGTGGCAACGCTGCTCGAAGACGGCTTTGAGGGCGTGAAGAAATTCCTGCCGCCACCGAGCCGCCGCGCCCTGCTGCTGTGCGATCCCAGCTATGAAATCAAGAGCGACTACGCGCGCGTGCCGGCCATGGTGCAGGATGCGCTGCAGCGCTTTGCCACCGGCTGCTACGCCGTCTGGTACCCCATCATCGGCCGCCAGGAGGCGCACGACCTGCCCCGGCGCCTGAAAATCTTGGCCACCAAGGCCGGCAAGAGCTGGCTGCACGCCACGCTGACGGTGAAATCGAGCAAGCTCACGCCCGGCCAGGACAAGCGCCCCGGGCTGCCGGCCAGCGGCATGTTCGTCATCAACCCGCCCTACACCCTGCACGCGGCGCTGCAGCAGGCGCTGCCGCAGATGCAGGCCCTGCTCGGCCAGGACCGCCACGCCGCGCACAGCCTGGAGCACGGCGGCTGATCAATCACCCGCACTTTTGGCCGCGTCCTCCTCGGGCGGCGGGCCGTCCTCGCACAGCGCGCCCGCGCCCAGGGGCGCGAGCGACACCTGTTTGATGCCCAGGCCCTTGCCGCCGATTTTTTCTGCCGCCGCCTGGCTCAGGTCGATCACCCGTTCGGCATGGAACGGCCCCCGGTCGTTGATGCGCACCTCGACCGCGCGCCCGGTCAGCAGGCTGCGCACGCACACCCGGGTGCCAAACGGCAGGGTGCGGTGCGCGGCCGTGAAGCCGCGCATGTCAAACAGCTCGCCGCTGGCGGTGCGCCGCCGGTGAAAACGCGCGCCGTACCAGGAGGCCGCGCCGCGCTCGGTCTCGCGCAGCTCGTACGACGGCGCCGTGTCGTCGCCACTCCCCTCCTCCTCGGGCACGGAGCTGCCTTCGGGGTCGAGCAGCATGGCCTCGCCCGAAGGCGTGAGCACCAGCGGCGCGAAATCCTGCGTCTTCGGCTGCAAGCCCTCGTTGGCCCAGGCCGGCGCGGCCAGGCCCAGGCCGCACAGCGACAGCAACACGGCGCCAGCCCGGTACCGCATGGCCGCCATTACCCCAGGCGCTGGCACAGCGCCAGCGTGGCGGCGCTCTGGTTCATGGTGTAGAAGTGCAGGCCCGGCGCGCCGGCGGCGGCGAGCTGCTCGCACAGGCGCGCGATCACGTCCAGGCCAAAGGCACGGATGCTGGCCGTGTCGTCGCCAAAACCTTGCAGGCGCAGGCGGATCCAGCGCGGGATCTCGGCGCCGCAGGCGTCGGAAAAGCGCATCAGCTGCGTGGCGCCGATGATGGGCATGATGCCGGGCACGATCGGAATATCGAGCCCCAGGCGGCGCGCATCATCGACGAAGCGGCTGTAGGCGTCGGCATTGAAGAAGTATTGCGTGATGGCCGCATCGGCGCCCGCGCGCACCTTGGTGGCAAAAGCCTGCAGGTCGGCTTCGACGCTGCGCGCCTGCGGGTGCATCTCGGGGTAGGCCGCGACTTCGATGTGGAAGTCGCGCCCGGTTTCCTCGCGGATGAAGGCCACCAGGTCGCTGGCGTAGTGGAACTCGCCGCCCAGGCCGTAGCCGCTGGGCAGGTCGCCGCGCAGCGCCACCAGGCGCTTCACGCCCATGGCCTTCAATTCGGCGAGCTGCTGGCGCACGCTGTCCTTGGTGGCGCCGATGCAGGAGAAGTGCGAGGCCGCCTGCTGGCCCTCGGCAATGATCTCGCGCACCGTGGCAAAAGTACCGGCCTGCGTGGAGCCGCCCGCGCCGTAGGTGACGGAGCAAAACTGCGGCCGCTGGGCGTAGAGCTGCGCACGCACGGCGCGCAATTTCTCAGCGCCCTCGGGCGTCTTGGGCGGGAAGAACTCGAAGCTGATCGGCAGGCTCATGCCGCCCTCCTTGCGTGAATGAAGAATTCGCGGTTGCCGTCGCCGCCCTCGATGGCGCTGTCGTGCCAGCCGATGACCTGCAGGCCCAGGCCGGCGCAGCAGTCGCGCAGGCGCTGCTCGACCAGCGGGTACAGCGCCGCATCGCGCACGATGCCGCCCTTGCCGACCTGGCCCGGTTGCAGCTCGAACTGGGGCTTGACCAGCATCAGCAGCTCGCCGCCCGGCGCCAGGAGCGGCAGCAGCGCCGGCAGCACCAGAGTGAGCGAGATGAAGGACAGGTCGCCGGTGATGACGGCAAACTGCGGCGTCAGGTCGTCGCCCTCGCGCCCGGCCAGGCGCTGGCGCACGGTGGAAATCTGGCCGGCCGCACGCGCTTTGGCCTTGGCGGCACGCTCGGCCTTGAAGGCTTCGATCTCGTGCTCCTTGGCATCCTGGCTGTCGTCGTAGTCCTCCTCGACCAGGCCGCCGTTGCGCATCCAGGCGTAGGGGGCCTCGGGCGCGGTGTCGTTGTCCTCGGGCTCGGCCTCGACGCGTTCGCTCAACGCTTCTTCGCAGGCTTCCACCAGCGCCTCGGGCGTGAGGTGGCGCGCGTTCACGCCCTCGCAGCCAATCACCCGCGCATCCTGGCGCAGGCGCTCGTGCAGCTGGCCCTGGCCCACGTCCACGCCAATCACCTGCGCCGCGCCGGCCTGCAGCAGGCAGTCGGTGAAGCCGCCCGTGCTCTGGCCCACGTCCAGGCAGCGCAAGCCCGCCACTTGCAGGCCGGTGGCGGCGAGCGCACCTTCGAGCTTGAGGCCGCCGCGCGAGAGGTACTTGGCCTCGGCGGCGTCGAGCAGTTGCACCTCGGCCCCGGCCGGGATGTCGTCGCCGTTCTTGGCCACGGCATTCCACGGCAGGGTAGGCGCCAGGCGCCA